>CAWVSQ010000034.1:0-6985 GCA_963933005.1 uncultured euryarchaeote | reverse complement strand
TTGTTAGATGAACTTGAAATTGAAGGAACAATAATCAAGGCATCTCCAAGGAATAAAGGGGCAGAAGTTACTTGAGAGATATACGAAGGGCTATCCTAATGCTTGTGCACCTCTCATAGGTGGATATGAAGAGAGTGATGGCCCAAGGTGTGTTTGACATACTACATCCAGGACATATTTATTATTTGTCAGAAAGTGCTAAATTGGGAGAAGAATTGCACGTGGTTATTGCTAGAGACTCACGTATGAAGGACAGAAAAAATATATTTATGGGAGAAAATGAGAGAAGGGAAATTGTAGAAGCTATGGAAGTGGTGAATTCTGCAATTCTAGGATCGAAAGGGAGTCTCTTTGATAGTGTAAAGAAGATAGAACCGGACATTATAACTTTGGGATATGATCAGGAATTCGATATAAATTTATTGGAAGATCAACTTGAAGAATCTGGATTTTCGGATATCGAGGTGGTTAGAGTGGGGAAATATGAGAGGGAAGGATTACGATCGTCCAGTGTTATCAAAGGGAACATTCAATTGGAAGAAGGTAAAGAAATTTTCTTTTCCAGAAAGGAAGGAGAAATTAGTTAATTATGTCTAAACTGGTTCAAGTGTATTTAATGGTTAATGATCTATCAAAATCAAGAGATTTTTACGAGAGAGTGATGGGGTTATCGCCGAAAAATAATGGTAATGGAACTTGTGCGTACGAAACGGGTGATTGTGAATTGAAACTCCAGATTGATTTTGACCCCGTAGCTTTGAAGGCATTTAATTTAGAGCCTCCAAGAGAGGGGAATAGAGGGGATGGTTCGGTTTATATTGTGACAATCGAAGGTGAAATTGGCCAGATATACAAGAGAATAAAAGATACTATTAAAAATTCTAATGGGAAACTAATAACAGAACCTAGAGAAATACCATGGGGAGAATCTATGTTTCTAGTACGGGATCCCGATGGGTATTTAATCGAAGTGAGGGGGAGTACTAGTTAAAAAATAGAATGAACATCTATAGCAGGAGAAGTTAGAGAGTATAATCCGTCAGATGAGTCTACTACTTTCATAGATTCTAAATATTCGAGATGTGCAAATATTTCGCCAGATCCATATAACGTGTGGATTCCATCGAGCGGGCCAAATATACGAGTGCTAAGTTCCCAAATATCGGTGGGACTCGTTAACAGAGAAATGATTTGTTCGAATCGGTCCCGGTGGTGCTGAAGAATCTCGTTGATGCGAGTAGTTGGGTCCAATATTTCATGCCTATGTCCAGGATAGAATATATCTAAATTTTGATTTCTAAGACGTAAGAGACCGTCACGGTATTGAGAAAGGGAAGAAGTAACTCGAAGGTCTGCGCCCCCAATATTGGGAGTATAAACGGGGAGAACTGCGTCTCCAACAAATGCTAGATTGGTTTCTGTTGGTATGAAGCAAGAAAGGCCCAGAGTATGACCAGGTAGATGGAGTACTGTGAAAGTATAATTTTCAGAGTCTATTTGATCTCCATCATTGAAATTAGTTGTACGGGGGGGTGGGCCCCCTAGTCTATGGCCAAGTTTGAGTACATCAAGAAGGGGATCGAGTTTGGCAGGGGGTATACCCCACTCTTCAAATCTTTTTTCAACTAGATCGAGTAGCTCATGGAGAGCAGATGGGTCTTTTTGAACAAGGGGGGAATCTTTTGCATGACAATAAACTTTTGCTCCGCTTTCTTCTTGAATTGTTCCAGCAAGACCAACGTGATCGGCGTGCCAATGGGTGAGTAGAATGATATCGATATCAGAGATGGAACAGCCATGGTTAGATAATTCTTGTTGGAATTCTATATGTATTTTCGGCGAAAATAGACCAGTATCGATGAGAATTGTTTCAGTTCCATCGTCTAACAAGTAGGCATTATTTTTTCCTTCAAACTCTGTGTTAGATAGAGATATTCTATGCACACCACATATACAAAACTAGGTGGCATTACCGTTTCGGGAGGAGATGGGAAATGGATTGGGTAAAAATGATAAGATTAGCCAAACATTTGACGCATCATGGGGTGCATTTCCATAAGTTGTTCTTCTGCTATTTCTTCATATAACTTATACACAATAGAAACAGTGAGGAGTAGTCCAGTTCCACCTACTGCTCCGATGGTCCCTAGCATATTAGCGCCCACAGCTAAGAATCCTACAAGTGCACCTCCAACCACAGTGACAAGTGGGATATATCTTTGCATGACTTTTTCCAATACTGCAGGATTTCTTCGGAACCCAGGAATCTGCATTCCAGAACGTTGGATTTGTTGAGCAGTAGATGCAGGGCCCATATTAGTAGTTTCTACCCAGAAAATGGCGAAAATTGCACCTCCGATGACCATGATGAAGAGATCTGTTGACACGCGTAAAAGAATTTGCCAGGGTTCTGCTGCAGTTTGTCCTAGCCACCACATCCAATCTCCGGGCGACATGATTGGATTCAAATAATAGAAAAATCCACCAACAGGTTCATTTGAAGAATAAACACCGAGCCAAGAAGGCATATTTTTCATTTGAGAATCTAGAATTCTGCCTAAAAATTGAATATTAGCTTGTACAGCCCGGACAAGGATCATGGGTAGGACACTTGCATAAATCAATTTTACAGGGAAACGGCCTTTTGCTCCCCTAACTTTAGAATGGCTCAAAGGTATTTCGACTCGAACAGATTCGCAATAAACAACGAGTCCAAAAATAAGAAGTGTGGTGAAAAGGGCTAGAATATTTCCTTGTCCAAATAACAATTCTTGAAAACCGCCAGAGAAAAGAGGAGAGACTTGAACGTTTCCTATTGCCATACCTATCCAAGTGGGAATGAGCCCGCTGGGTTGAGTGTCAGACCCTAGAGTGAATATCCCCCCAACTAGATGTTGGCTGACGCTTGCTACAATAAAAAGCCCTACTCCAGATCCAATACCCCATTTTGAAACAACTTCATCCATATAGAGTATGAAAATTCCCCCCGCAAAAATCTGAGCAAATACTATCCATCGGACTGTATTGAGACTGACACCTAATTGAGTACTTACGAATGGGTCTGCAGGTAAGAATCCACCGGCAAATACCATAGGAAATCCAGTTAGAATGACCATCAGAATGACCAAAAATTTCTGGAGTCCTTGGTATATGACTTGATCGGCTGGATCCGAGGTATCTAGACCTAAAAGATCTGCACCAGCTAACAACTGCAAAACTATACTTGCGGTGACGATGGGACCAATTCCAAGTTGAAGTATAGAGCCTTGTTCACCGGCAAGAATGGATCTAAATTGGCCAAATATATCTTGTGCATTCCCACCCAAACCATAAATAGTGACATTGGTCAAGTAGAAATAAACGACTAGAACCAATAAAGTCCAAATCATTTTTTGTCGAAATGGGACATGTTTTATGGGACGTCGAACTGCAGGAATACGGGAAAGAAAGGGAGATATAGATTCTTTCCAAGTCATAAGTTATTCCTCTTCAATATGTGAATTATTAGTATAAATTGCAGTTCCTCCAGCGGATTCTATTTGGGTTACAGCTTTTTTAGAAAATGCATCAGCAGTTATTTCGAATGCATGATTGATTTGGCCTGTAGAAAGAATTTTTACCGAATCAGATTCGCAAAGATTTTTAAATATATCTCGAGCGCTTAATCGGAAACCTTCTTTTGTTTTTTCTGCTATTCCAGCATCTACAAGAGAGGTTATTTTCTCTTCCAGTTCCTGGAGATTAATGGGGAATACTGAGCGTCCTTTTTTAGTACTAGTTGGGCGGGTGAAACCATGCTTTCCTAGTGGTTCGTGCAAATGGATGTGGTGTTTATTCCGTCCTGCATTTCCGCGGCCTCCGCGATTGCCGGCACCACGGCGGTTTTTATGAGTTCCGCCTCCATGAGTTCTGGAGCCTCTTTGTCTTCTTTTTTTTATAGTAGTCATGAGTTATCGCATCGAGTTAAGGAGTTTGTCGATCTCCTCAGTAGTATGTTTTCCAAGTTGCCCACCTTCTTTGGTGGGGTGTTTGATTCCCCGATGGCCTCCACGGGGTGGGTGCAGTCGTAGTACGGGGGAGAGTCCTTGTGAGCGCAGAGTAGTTTCTTCCGAAATGAGGGCCTGGGCCAGATTAGTTATTGAGTCGTATTCTGTGTTTTTAGAGATCCATTCATCATCTATGGTTGCAGCCCCTTCGAGTGGTTCTGCACGGCGAGAAATGATCTTTTCTAAAATGGAAAGGCTTGGTTCCCCGTAAGCCACGTAATCATGTACTCGGATGATCATCCCTCGGTAGGTGTCTGTTTCAGGGATCAATGTGCAATGATTGACGTGATGTAAATTCAGCATCTTGAGAGTATCTCGAGTTCTAGAAGTTATGTTGACTTCACCACGCAATTGTACAATAGCTTTCATTGAGTTTCCTCCTGTGTGGAAGATGTGGCTCGTTGATTATTAGTACTGCGAAATTGAGATGCGTTGTCCAATGCATTGAAAGTGGCTTTGGCCAAGTTCATTGTTGTTCTAGTTTTACCATATGATTTAGTCCACGCGTCTTGAATACCAGCGAGTTCCAAGATAGTCTTAACAGTGGGTGCTGCAGCCAAACCAAGCCCGGCGGGGGCAGGGAATAGCTCAACGATAACACTACCAGATTTACCTTTGGTCTTCATAGCGAGAGAATGGGGATCGGAAGAGTTACTTTCCCAAGATCCAGATCCACGGGGGACTTGAATGATATTGAGTTTTGCAGCCGCAACTGCTTTCTGAATTCCAGCACCGACTTGATTTTCTCGACATTCTGCATAGCCTACGAATTCGGATTTATCACCGATAGCAACACAACATCTGAATTTAACACGCCTACCAGAATCGGTCATTCGCTGAACCATGTTGATATCTAGAACTCGATCTTCGATTCCAGGTAATAGGTGATCGACTATTTCGGGTTCTTTCAAAGGGAGTCCAGATTTGAGTGCACCCTCCATTGAAGTTATTTCATCGTTTAATACCATGTGTCCAAGTCGTGTGACGGGTTCCCAAGTATTTTCAACTTGATCGGTCATAGGGATGCCTCCTTAAGATTTTCAAGAATTTCATCGAAGTGGATTGGTAACGTCGTCAGATCGAAATCCTTAGAAAGTTTATTCTTAGTTTTTTCTGCAAATTCTGCGATATGTTCTCCTCGGATTCGTTCCCAAGATCCAAATGCCACTTCGCTATGAGGACTTTCCAGCCCTGCGTCAATTGCACCTTTGTGTGCTGCGAATGCTTTCGAACCTTTGGTTCCAGAATGCAGACCTATATCGAGTACGGCTTCTTTTACTCCGGTGGCAAGTGCTTTTTTACCCAAGAGAAAACCTGTTAAATAAGAAGCTGGGATATTGTTTGTTGGTGCATTCCAACCATAACCCAAAAGATCTTTTGAACTTACTGAAACTACGGTTTCATCTCCGATAGGTCCGAGGTTTATTAACTGTGCTGAGATGTATTTATTACTGACCCGTACTGCCAATCTGGAAGTGCCAGATTTCAATAATGCTAATCTTTGATGATAGTTTGTCATGCCTTCTCTTCTTCGGCGCATTGGTACATTGTATCGGGGGCCTCTAGCCATTATTTGCCTCCATAATTATTTTCCACATAAGCGGATAAATGCTGAGAACTTCTAAATTCTCCACCAGTTGCTTTTCTATAAACGATCCTATATTGTGTTGGATCTATGGTTCCATTCTCCCTTAGTTCTCGGAGAAGTTTTCGTTGAGATCGTATGTTAGACATCCATTTTTTCTTTCGATTTTGTCGGGCCCCTGCCCTGCCTTTTCGAGAACCATGGCCAGATCTATGACCATATGCTCTTTTTTTATTTTGTTCTCGTGCGCGTCCACGAGAATTTCCTTTTGCAGGTGTCGTTTTGATCGCCTTTTGATCAATTAGATTGCGTATATCCTCTCGCGTTATGGCTTCTGAAAGTTGCTCTCCAAATGCTGGGTCAAGCCATACTCTGCTTTTACCAACTTTAAGAACTTCAGATGCCAATCTTCGCTGAGTACTGAGGTCTGTCATTGTAGATTCACCTCTTCGTAAGAGGGGTTAAGGACACGGATTCCATTTTCTTCCGCCATATCTTCAATCCGTTCTCGTTTTCGGTTTCCAACGGATGCCGCGATGCGGATGGCTTCGATGGCAGGATCTATATCGGAGAGATCTTCTGGACGGTGAACGCGTACCTCTTTAAATCCACTAGCATGACGACCGCGGACAGAAACTGGAGTCCTATACCCGGATCGGACTACCTCCCCATGTCCCCCTCTTCTTCGTCTTTGTTTTGAATGAGTTCCACGGGGGCGTCTCCAGACTGACTTATGTTTATTCTTGGTAAGTCTTTTTTTCATGTGACCATCTTGACGGTTAAAGGTGGGTTTTCCTTCACGTTGTTTTTGAGATAAGAGTCGTCTTTCTTCGGGATCGAGTTCGGGGAGTTTTTGGGCATGTCCACGTGGTCGAAGTTCAGTGGGGGTTGAGTCGTCAGGAGCATCTTCAGTAGAAGACGCTGTGGGAGAGGTTACTTTTTCCTCAAGATCTATATCGCCCAAACTAGCTTTTATTCTGGCCGCTAAAGCGGTGCTTATTCCTTCAACTGAAGAAAGCTGGTCTTGGCTCGCGTTTTTGAGATCATCTGTAGTCTCAAAACCAGCTTCCCGGAGAGAATCTGCACGGGCGGGAGTAACTCCACTTATATTGAGAAGGTCATCTGCGGGGAGTGCTGGAGTGGGTTCGGATGGTGCATCAATAGGAGCAGTTTCTTGTTTCAAATTCTGGACCGCTTCTTTAATTTTTAATGCAAGATTTTCACTGATACCCGGAACAGAAGATAGGTCGCTTTCGCTTGCATTTTGTAATGCTTCGATAGTACCAAATCCTGCTCCTTCGAGTGCTTGGGCTTTTGATGGACCAACGCCTGGGAGATCTGTTAGTTTAAGATT
>CAWVSQ010000033.1:0-7109 GCA_963933005.1 uncultured euryarchaeote | reverse complement strand
AACATACTCTATTAAAATTTAAACATTACCTACGTACGCGGCGCCAACTCTCTCGCTTTTTTTCCATTGCGGAATAGAGAGTCATTGATTGTATTAGCTGAGACACGTCGAGAGTGCAAGAAGTGATAAGATCGCCTTCTGTTTCTATCCCGGCAACAAAAGATAAATCGTGGAGATGGATATCCTGTATTTCTGCAGGTTCGGAGAACTGTACTTTAGTTTCTGGCGTTAATTTTAGAATTCGTCGTGTCATAGATTAGAGAGATTCAAGAATTGCTAATGCTGCTTTGTATTTTTTCTCTGCTATTTCACGCATGAAATCGAAATCTTCCTCTGTTGCGAACCTTTTTACTATCAAACGGCCGCAATGGATATGGTCTCCTTCATCAGAGGTTACATCGAAAAGTGTTTTGGCGATTTCTGGGTAGTCGTTTTCAATATATTCACCCATTCTTCGAGAAGTTTCTGCCGCTACAATCTCGGTTGAAACTTGAAATCCTGCGGCGATATATTGTGGCTTTTCCCACTCAGTTGCCAAACGGCACTTGGTAACTAATCTATCATAATTATCAGCAGTCCAAGTTGCCAAATCGCAGGGGACTCCAACTTGTTCGGAGAGGTTTGCATAAATTTTTGCGTGTTTTACTTCGTCTCGGATTTGTTCGCCTAGTCCAACGATTAAGTCTCTATCGCGGTCGTAGGGGTCTCCTATATCATATATCTGAGTCATTTGCCTTGCAGGGGGCAAACAGCCGATATAGAATTCTCTCCAAGCTTGAGATGCAAACTGTTTTTGCATCATTGCGAGTGGACCGCCTAATGAATCAAAGTATTCATCTGTGAAATATTTCTCAACTGCGTTTTCCATTTTTACGCGATATTCTTCTGTGAAATCGTTCACGAATGACGCGATAGTAGGTAAGTCTGATGACATGGTTATATTATGGAGTTCGATGGCATTAAATCAAATGGTTTGTGCAAATAGAATTCACCAAACAGATTGTAAGAAAAGGTCGGTGTCTATTTCAGTTCCAAATCCACCTTCAACTGCACGATCGTACACTACTTTTCCGACGGCTGCAAATTGCATTCCAATTCCAATGTTATTTAGAAATAGAGTAGTTTCATCGGAGATTAGATTTCTGTTTTCAGAGATGAGAGAAGAGATATCTTGAGCAGCAGTTATATCGAAATTCGGAATGGCCCATTTTTCAGTAAGATTTTGGGCAAAATCTGAAAATCGAGGAGCATAATTGTGAGGTCCAGAAGGGAGTTGGGTGGTTGCGACTGCTATGCGATCTACTTTGGAGAATGCATCGCCGGGAATTTCTGGATTTTTGATGGCACTTACATGCATTTGAGGCTCTATCCAAGATGCATCAAATATAGGCTTCATTGCATTGGAGGCGCATGCGAGAATATTAGTTCCGGATATTGCTTTGGTAGGCTCGTCCACAGAGACGACAAGGGGATCCAATTTGTCATCCCATTCTTTGGCGAATGCTTGGCGATTTTTTGCAGTTGGGCTATAAACATTTACTTGCTCGAGGTCAAATATTTCTGCGAATGCTTCGATTTGTCCACCGGCGTGTCGGCCTGCACCGAGCAAACCCATTGTATGAACATCTGAAGAAGATATCATATATTTAGCCCCAAGGGCATTCGTGGCTCCGACACGCATTTTACTAGCATAACCATCAGGGATGATTAATAGTGGTTCGTTTGTTTCAATATCATATATTTGGACATATTCTACATATTTTTCTTCGCGGGCCATTCCTAGCTTGAATTTTCGACCCCCTTCCCAACGAATTCTATCAGACTGAATACGGAGAGCGGATACACCGAAATCCTGTATAATTCCAGACATGATTTTGTAAACATAAGCATCATTTGGACCAAGAGGAAGTATCATATCGGATCGGGGAATGCTAACGACCCGTCCAGCGGCATCTGCCTTATATGCCAATTCTAACGCTTCGATGGATGAGCTCATATCTAAACATTGTTCAACCTCGGACTCGGAGAGAAAAATTACCATATTGAGAGATTATTCTTAATAGATTAAAAAGTAGAGGGATAGAAAAAAAACTTCCCAGAATAAAGGAAAAATTTAACTTGTGAAAGTGCCACGGTAAGAGTGCGTTCCGAAGTCCCCATTGGAGTTTGTCTAAAATGGACACGATGAAATATGGAGAACCCCGGTACGCTATAGTCCCGGAACAGGGTCTTCCATCTGAGGCGGCGTGAAGCCAAGCGATGATGTTGGAGGTTAGTTTCTGGGAAATATTATAAAAAAGAAAATTGAATTCCGATACGGAGTGGTTCTTATAAGGATTGGAAGGTAGAAATGGTTTTTCACATAGAGGTCTAAGAGAGGGTATGGAAATGTGGTACCTCGAAAAGATGGAGGAGGACCAACTTGAAATTGTGTTCAAGCGGTATCAAGCGAGTCAAGAAATACAAAAAACAGTTCGGACCATTATTGATAATGTAAGAGAGCAAGGAGATGATGCGCTTAGGAGATATGCATTAGAATTTGATAAAATAGAAGTAAAAGAAATAGACATCACGCAAGAAGCTAAAAAGGCGTACGAAGCAATTGATGAAGAGTTAAAACTAGCCATAAAAAAAGCGGCGAAAAACATTGAGGCATTTCACAAACGCCAAGTTAGAGAAGATTGGGTTGGGAATTTTGATGGTAGAGAGATGGGACAAAGGTTTCGACCGATAAATAAAATTGGAGTTTACGTCCCAGGAGGTACGGCCGCATACCCATCTAGTATGTTGATGGCTATAATTCCGGCAAAGGTTGCGGGTGTGGGACACATCACCGTTGTAACACCTCCAGCGGAAAAATTGAATCAAGTTACATTAGCTGCAGCATATATTTCAGGTGCGGATAAAATTTATGCTGCGGGAGGGGCACAGGGAATTGCTGCACTTGCATACGGAACGCAAACAATTGACCCAGTTGACAAAATTGTAGGACCGGGGAATCAATGGGTTGCCATGGCCAAGAAAGAAATTAGAAATGATGTGGAAATAGAGTTTGTTGCAGGCATAAGTGAAATTTTGATTATTGCAGATTTAACTGCAGATCCAGGAATTGTTGCAGCCGATTTGATTGCACAGGCGGAACACGATACAAATGTTGCTGCTTTGGTGATAACAGATAGCGAAGAGTTATCAAAAGAAATTATAGAAGAAGTGAAAATACAAACTAAATTATTAGATAGAAGGGAGATAATAAACCAAACTCTAGATAATGCATATAGCGGAATTATTTTGGTAAAAAGTATGGAAATCGCAGCGGAATTTGCAGAAGAATACGCTTCAGAGCACCTCTCGATTCAGACTTCGGGAGAGAATGAAAAGATACTTTTAGAAAAAATTAGTAGTGCGGGAAGTATATTTGTGGGAATAGATACCCCAGTTGCTGCAGGAGATTATGCGTCTGGGACTAATCACATTTTACCCACAAATCAGGGTTCTCGTGTTACAGGAGGAGTTTCAGTGGATACGTTCACCAAAGTTTCTACAATACAAAGGTTTGATAAAACGGCGTTGGAAAAAATTAGAAAAACCATAACCACAATTGCTAGATCGGAAGGATTGGATGGTCATGCCGAAAGTATAGAGCGCCGATTTGATTAGTAAAACTGATCAACTTGTAAAAAGTTTGTTCCTGCCCCATATGCAGTCTCTGCATCTGTTTTTTCATTTCCTATGAATAACGTGTTTCCAGGAGAGATTTCAAGATCTTCGATGCACTTTTGCAGTGGGAGAGGATTGGGTTTGTCTTCGAACGTAGATTCTCTAGTGATGAAAGAATCAAAGTGTACATTAAACTTTTCAGCGATTTCTTGAGAAGCTATATAGGAATTTTTTGTGCACAAACCAACTGGACAATCTAAGTCTGGGATGACATCTAGCAGAGGCAATGGGATTGCGTTTTTCGTGCCATCTAATTCGTGAGAAGCCAATAGATCGAGGAGGTCTTCATAAAGGCCATGTTGGAGGGCTAGTTCATATATGGGAGCGTGATTATTTCTATCGGTTCTAAAAGAAAATGGGTCGATTGAAGAAGGGAAAAGATCACGTATTTGAGTTCTAACAGATTTCCAATTTACGTCGAGATCAGTCAGAGTTCCATCTAAATCAAATATCACTCCGTCGAAGTTATCAAGATGATTCAAACTAGCTTTTAACTCATAATTCCATAGGTTATCTTCAGCAGATATATGAACCAAATCTCCATCGCTGAGAGAGAACAATTTCCGTAAAGAAGTGGGTGCGATGATTTCGAATTTAGATTTTGGATAATTATCGGTCAATGGGCGAATGAGAGCCGATTTGATTCCACTAATAGAACAAGAGTGTAACTCGATCCCATCACAATTGTCCAAAGCATTTTCGATGTTATGTACGATGGTAGAAGTCAAAGATATGGCCGCACTCATCTGGCTTAAATTTAGTGTCCCGGGGAAGGGACGAAAAGATAAATGAGAGAAAAGGATCTCATTTAGATCGGAAATTAAGATATTAGCAACCCCTTTTCCAGACTCCAATTTTCCATGCATGTTCTAATAATGTATCTTTAAATGATTTAAACAAAGGGGATTGGAGAAACGAGATACGTTTTAAAATAAGAACATGTTTAATGTGATGGCTGCCTCATGTGAAATTATGCCAACAGTTCCGGAAATCGCGGCACATGAAAGAAATGGGCCTCCGATTACCATGTTAACTGCATATAGTAAGTCGATAGCCGAGATAGCAGACTCTATCGGTATAGACATCATTCTTGTAGGAGATAGTGTGGGGAATACGGCGTTAGGATATGAAACAACATTACCGGTTACAATAGAAGAAATGATTAGCCATACGGCTGCTGTTGTTCGGGGTGTGAAGGAAGCCCTAGTCGTAACAGATTTACCATTTCTTTCAGTGGGGGTGGATGAATCGGTTTCAGTTATGAATGCAGGTAAGATGTTAAAAATGGGAGGAGCAGATGCCGTGAAAATAGAAAGTGGACCACATACGATTGGTATCACAGAAAGAATGGTGGATATAGGGATACCAGTCATGGCACATGTTGGATTAGTACCTCAAAGAATTAGACAAACGGGGGGGTATTATCAACAGGGGACAGATGAAGATAGTGCGCGGAAGATAATGGAACTGGCAATAGAGCACGAAAATGCGGGGGCTTTTGCGATTGTATTAGAACATATGCCATCCGACATTGCAAAGAAAATCACACAAAAACTGGAGATTCCGACAATAGGTATTGGCGCAGGTCCACATACACGTGGACAAGTTCTAGTTGTAGATGATGTCATTGGCCTTTCGAGTTCAATGCCCCCATTTGCTAGGAGATTTGGTAACGTAAAAGAAGAAATTTCAAATGCAATTGGAAAATATAGAGAAGAGGTTATTTCCGGAGGTTTCCCACCAGAAAACCTAGACTAAAAGTACAATTTAGGGGGAAATGGGGATGGGACCACAAAACAAGCTTTATTTTATAAACTATACGCAGTGATACGTTTTTTAATCGTAATATTTATATATTAGATGAATGGATCATAACATGAAGGATAAAAAATGGAGCTTATTGTAAAACAGGTGCCTCAAAAAGACGCAGGTAGGGGTCTAGTATTTATTGATCGGGGGGATTTTCCAGAGTTGGGCATACAAGAAGGGGATTGGGTATCTATAGAAGGTGTAGAGCCTCCAGAAAATCCGGTGGTGGGAAAAGTATTTCCAGGATATGCAAATGATTCGGGGAGGAAAATTATTCGAATGGATGGTTTCACGCGTCATAATGCCAATGTAGGAATTGATGAAAAAGTAAACATCGAAAAAATTGAAGTTAGAGATGCAGAAAGTGTTGGCATAGCAATTTCAAGACGTTCTGGTATAGATGTGAGAGGAGATTCTGGAATGATCGAGGGGATGATAGGAGATCGGTTGAGAGGAAGGGCAGTTAGTGAGGGTCAAACAGTGCCTATCAACGTTACTATTTTTCATACAGGAATGAGATGGCCAGTTATTATTACGGAGACAGAACCGGAAGGACCAGTTCAAATTACAGATAGGACTATCGTAAAATTTTCCAGAGATTCAATACGAATGGGCGGGTCTCAGAGTGATACAAAACGAGAAACTGTTGAGCCTCTTTCAGACATAACATACGAAGATATAGGAGGACTGTCAGACCAACTGGGTCAAATTAGAGAGATGATAGAACTCCCAATGAGACATCCAGAACTATTTCAGAAACTAGGAATTGAACCTCCCAAAGGAGTTTTATTACATGGGCCTCCAGGGACCGGGAAAACATTAATTGCACAAGCGGTGGCTAACGAGATTGATGCGCATTTTATCTCTATTTCGGGTCCAGAGATAATGTCAAAATATTACGGAGAAAGTGAAGGTCAGTTGAGGCAAGTGTTCGAGGAGGCGGAAAAAAATAGTCCAGCCATAGTCTTCTTGGATGAGATAGATTCAATTGCTCCCCGACGGGCAGAGGCCAGTGGAGATGTAGAACGTAGAGTAGTTGCCCAATTGCTTACCCTCATGGATGGGTTAGAAGAAAGAGGACAAGTGGTAGTAATAGCGGCGACTAATCGTGTTAATGCGATTGATCCGGCTTTGCGCCGAGGAGGTAGGTTTGATCGGGAAATTGAAATTGGAGTTCCTAGCAAAGAGGGGAGATTGGAGATACTACAAGTTCATACTAGAGGAATGCCATTGGAAGAAGAGATCGACCTAGAACAGTATGCAGATAAAACACATGGATTTGTTGGATCGGACTTAGAATCTCTTGCTAGAGAATCAGCTATGAATGCACTGAGACGTGTTATGCCGAATTTAGATTTGGAAATAGAAGAGATACCTGCAGAGGTTCTGGAAAAGCTTCAGATTAAAAATGAAGATTTAAAAAATGCATTGAGATGGATTGAACCATCAGCATTGAGAGAAGTTTTCGTGGAGGTGCCAGACATCTCGTGGGAAGATATAGGCGGATTAGAGACAACGAAACAGCAATTGAAAGAAGCGGTGCAGTGGCCATTAAAATATCCAGAGGTATTTGAAGCATTGGG
>CAWVSQ010000032.1:0-7158 GCA_963933005.1 uncultured euryarchaeote | reverse complement strand
AGTGTGGAGAAAAATATCCTATTGAAGAAGAGATACCAAATATGCTCCCTCCCGATTTGAGGTAGAAAATTCAAATGGGTTTGCCAGATATCTTTTTATCTTACTCAGCCATATACTGATTGTGTCTGCAGATGTAGAGATCCAAATTAATAGAGCTTTTCCAAATTCAATTGAAATTGAAGAGTCCCCAGTAGAAGTGAGTGGGTCGTTTGGACTGATATTATATAATCATGGAGGCCCATGTCATGTTTACATACAGCTTAGTGATGAGATTGCAGAGTTTGCATATATGGGAGTGTCAAACAGGTTTCTAAAAGAACAAGAAAATGTTAGACTAGAAGTTCGTGTAAGAGAAAATGCCCCAGCTGCAGAAGGGTGGATAAAAGTAGTAACTGGGCACGGATCTGAGACAGAATATGTTACGATTATAATTAAAGATTATAAAGAGGCTAGAACTCAAATCACGGTTGATGAGAAACTATCCATTCCTAAACCAAAGGTTATGCATACAGATTCGCGGATACCTGCGAGTAAACTTCCATTGATAGCATTGATGATGGTTGCAATTACAATGGCAGCTACTTCTCTTGCGATAATACAAAATTGGATAATCATAATAGGCGTGATTGTAATAGTAGCGGGGACTTATGTTGCATATCGATTGATCAAAACTTAAACACAGCATAGTTTTTGTAATTATAAGACATTACTTAAAGGTAGTATGTCACTTGCAGCCAGTACTCGAAGAAAAGTAAAAAACACCCCTTATTTGTATGATGCGCTTAGAGCGGGAATAGTCAATTATTCTGCAGCTGCGCGTATGTTAGATTTGGAGGGTGAAGATACAGCAGTGTCAGTGTCTTTACAGCGTTTAAGTAAAGACCTTTCCCCACTTGAAATGTCAAGTGTTGATGCAAATATAACGATCAATTCTGATGAAGTTAAACAGAGAGTGAAAATCCTAATTGAAGGGAGTGTGGATGCAAAAATATTGAGTCACTTGATCTTGGTTTGTCATATGAATGAGATACATGTGAGAGAGGCGAGCATGGAGGATAAGAAAATAAATATCGTGGTAGGGTGGAAAGATGGTCCAAATTCCCTTAGATTGATAGAAATGGCACTGCTATCAGTTCCAGAGTAGAGTGGAAAGGGCGGAACAGACTATATAGGAGGATCTAAGATTTCCAGAATGCCCTTGTCAATAGAACTATAAGGGGGAAAATTTCTAGCCGTCCTGCAATCATCAAAAGAGACATATAAAGTTTTGAAGTCCAAGGGAACAGGAGATAATTGCCCATAGGACCAGATGATCCGAAAGAAGGACCGAAATTTCCAAGAGTTGCTGCAACGGCCCCCATAGCTTCAAGTAAAGAGAGGTTAATTCCGACTCGGGCGGAGTCAAGAACTACCAAGAGGGTGGATATAGCGAAGATGAAGAGGAACAGAAGAGTAAATGTATGAATTTTTTTGATTTCAGATTCGTCATAAACATTGTTGTTGAATCGGAGAGGCAAGACCGCGTCGGGGTGAATGAGTGAAAAAAGATTTTTTCGAAAAGATTTTAAAATAACTATCCAACGTAAGATTTTAATAGAACAACTGGTCGATCCTATACTACCTCCAATGAACATACAAAGGAGTAATAGATACTGAGCGGGCATGCCCAATGTTGTGAAATCAAAACTTACATAACCAGTAGTGGTGATTACAGAAACAGTTTGGAAAAGGGCATGCCTAACAGTGGTAAGAAGAGTGGATTGTTGGAAAGTGGAATTGGAGAAGTTGCTATTTAAAAACAAAATGAAAAATACGGCCCCAATGATTCCCATTAAGATAATGTAATATTTGAATTCTGAATCTTTAAAAAAGGTGCGTCGATCCCCCTTTAGGAAATGATAGAATAGAGCAAAATTAGTTCCTGAGGCTATCATGAATGGGATAATTACCCATTGGACGGCTGCGGAAAATGTTTCAACGCTGCGTACTGCAGGGGAGAAGCCCCCAGAAGCTAGTGTTGTGAACCCATGACAAAGTGCATTATAGAAATCCATATTGGGGGCAAGTCCGACTATATGAAGCCCATATAATATGAAGACTTCAAGAAAAGTTATTCCAAGATATAGCATCCAGAAGAAACGCGCGGTTTCGGCTATGCGGGGTGTGAGTTTTTTTATTCTAGGACCGGGTGCTTCTGCGTCGAGTAGACGTGCACCGCCAGGGGATAGCTCAGGTATGATGGCTAGAGCGAGAACGACGATCCCCATCCCACCTAACCATTGAGTGAATTGGCGCCATAATAAGATAGATGGCGAATAATGATCGGCTGATAAATCACCTATAACAGTTGCTCCGGTAGTTGTGAATCCGCTAACACTTTCAAATAAAGCATTTATAGGGTGAACTAGAGAAGATGAAGTTCCTGCCAACGCTATTAAGTAGGGAATTGCGCCGATACAAGCGACGATGATCCAGGCAAAAACTAGCATTAGAAAACTATCTCTTAGACTCATATGAGGGTCGGGATCAAGTCTTTCTAAGAATGACCCTATGAATAAGGAGATGCCCATTGTTATGACGAATGGGAGAATGGGGTCTCCATAGTATATTGCAACTACAAGAGGTAGTAAAAGTGCGATCGCTAGCCACTTAGTGATAGTACCCGCGAGGCTGAGTGCAGCTTTCCAATTTACCCTAATAGTCATAATTGTTTGAGGATCTTATCTGATACGGCTACATCGATAAGAACTATAATGTGATCTTCGTATTGTACCATTGTATCACCTCGAGGGGCAAGAACTTGACCGTCTCTCACAATAGCCCCTATAACAATAGATGAAGGCATTTTAGAAGTTATCTCTTGAACATTCCTGCCAGCTAACTTACTATGAGAATCAATCTCTATTTCAAGAATTTCCACCCTGTTCGAATCTAGAATTGCTACATGTTTTGTATTTACATTATGCGTGAAATGAATGAGGGCTTCTGCGGTGACTTCTCGGGGGTTGACAGCCACATCTATACCAACGCTTTCGAATAGAGAGATATAGTCACCAGAGTTGACAACAGCGGCTATGCGGGGGATGCCTAATTGTTTGATCAACAAAGAGACTAAAAGAGTTTCCTCATCAGAATCTAGATGCACAACTACGAGATTTGATTGGGTTATGTTTTCCGATTCGAGGAAATCGAGATCGGTTACATCATGGCACATAACCACAGTTTCGGGTAACTTTTCCGCCAATTTGAGAGATAAATCTTTATCGGGTGTCATCAATGTGGAGGGCATATCACGTGTTGCAAAGATAGATGCTGTTTCTGCCGCAATGGAACTTCCTCCAAGAATAACTATATTTTTAATAACATTGTTAGTTGGTTCGAGTGTGGAAGAAAAGCTTTGGACACTTTCAGGAGTCCCGATTACCACTATTCTAGACCCAAGAGGAATTTTGGTAGAACCACTAGGTATAATAATCTCATCGTCAGTAATAATAGCAGCAAATGTTAAAGACTCGAACTGGTCAGCTTCACTTATAGTTTGGTCGATGAGGGCACTATTAGGACGGATTTCAAACTCGGCCATTTGTACACTTCCCTCTGCAAAAGAATCGGCATCAAGAGCTGCAGGTATTCCTGCTATATTAACAATTGCTTCTGCAGTTAATCTATCGGAACATGCCATGAAATCAACTCCAAATGCACCTTTGGAGCGAGACCAAGAGTCAAATAAAATAGAGTTTTTTACACGGGCCACAGTGAAAGTGTCCCCGAGCAACTTGGCCGACTCGCATGCGATGAGATTTTTTTCGTCGTCGTTAGTGCAAGCTATAATCATATCGACTTCGCCTATACCTTCTAGATTTTTAAGATCGTTTCCATCCCCACAGGTGGCTAGAACATCAAGTGAATACGTGATTTCTGAGACGCGAACTGGATCTATGTCCATAATTACGATTTGATGGGCATCGGATAGGTTTTCTGCTATACTGTAGCCAACCTGTCCTGCGCCAATTATAAGAATGCGCACTTGCGTGTACCTATTCGCCCGATTGCCAAGGGAAGTATAACTACTTTGCGCTTAGGGGGGGTATGGAAGAGATTAAATATATTTGGAAAAAATGAGACTCTGTTTATCGTTTTTTGTTAGATAAAATAGTGGATAAATAAATCAATATAGGATTAAATTGCTTAAAATCCCCATACACATCGCCACCGTTATTAAAATGGGAATTCAGATGTATTTAATAGATGCTTAAAGGAATGAATGTAGCAATAGGGATTACAGGTAGCATTGCTGCAGTCAAGGTTGTAGAACTTGCCCATGAATTCAAACGAAGAGGAGCTAATGTGAGAGGGATCATCACATCGAGTGCTACAAAAATCATCCATCCATGGTCAGTGGAGTTTGCAACGGGGAACTCGGTGGTTACAGGGATAACTGGTAAAGTAGAACATATAGAGCTATGTGGAGAAGATGGATGGGCAGATGTATTATTAATTGCCCCAGCAACAGCGAATACGATTGGAAAAATGGCAGCCGCTATTGATGACACTTGCGTGACTACGTGTGTAACTACAGCGATAGGGTCGGGCATACCGATAGTTGTCGCTCCTGCGATGCATGAGCCTATGTCGAATCACCCAGGAATTATTGAAGCGCGGAGGAGGCTTGAGTCATGGGGAGTGGGTTTTGCAGACCCAGTTGTGGAAGAAGGAAAGGCAAAAATGGCAGAAATAGAGACCATAATTGTCGAAGTGGAGAGGGCTATTGATTTAAAACCACTTGAAGGGAAGCACATAATAGTTACTTCAGGGGCCACCGAAGAGAAAATCGACCCTATAAGAATTATTACAAATCTTTCCTCGGGAAAAACGGGAGAGGGGGTTGCCAGAGGTTGTTATATAAAAGGGGCAAGAGTGAGTCTTGTGCATAGGGGTAAAAATATCCCATATCTTGACACTTACAGAGTACATAATGTAGAGGAGATGATTGCGCAAGTAATAGATCTTTCACGTGAAGCTGATGGGTTGATTTCGGCTGCAGCTATTGCAGATTATGGCATAGACCCATTGGAACAAAAATTGAGATCTGGAGTGGAAAATATGCAATTGAAGTTGCACCAAAAGCCAAAATTATTGGACACAATTCGAAAGGAATTTCCAGATATAATGATGGTGGGTTTCAAAGCAGAGGTAGAAGAAGATCAAAAAATAGTTGTTGAACGGGCGAAAGAACTTTTAGAACGTGTTGACCTCGCATTTGTTGTTGCTAACGATGCGAGAGTGATGGGTTTGGATAACACAAAGGTGAAAATTATTCGGGGGGGAGAAACTCTTGAACTAGAGGGTTCAAAAAGAGAAATTGGTTTGAAAATAGCAGAAGAAATATCGAAAGAAATAAAAACAAAATAATTGGGAAACGAAAAATTAAATCTCTGTTTCATCTAGTGTTACATCTACATTAGAGGGGGTTTGGGAATTTGAGAGAAGTGGGAGTGTGACATCGCCGTGAAATTCAACTCCCATTTTTTGAGCTGCACGAGAAATCATATGACTTCCAGTGGGTGCAGTTAAAAATAGAAAAAGGACTCCGACTAGAGATGTTAGCCCCATTCCTTGAAACCCATAATATAAAAATCCAGAAAAGAAAATAGAAGCTGCCCCAAGGGTAGTGGATTTGCTAGTGGCATGGAGTCGGTTATAGACATCAGGCAGTCTCAGAAGACCAAGTGTTCCGACTGAGAGGAAGAAACACCCTAAGAGGATAAAGAATATAACAGACACATTCTGCAAGGAATATGTCGAATTGAGAGTCACAAAAATGATATTTATATTAGTCACTGGATATAACCTCGCTTTCGGAAATATAATTTGCCGCAGCAATGGTGCTTATAAATCCAATAATGGCTAGCACTAGCCCTACTAGAACGAAGTAATCAAAGGAAGTGAGAAAGGCCAATAATACAGCTATTGCAGTGATATTAGTCCCAATGGCATCGATTCCAATTACACGATCGGGAATAGTAGGGCCTATGAATGCCCGATATCCACAAAATAAAGTTAGGATGCAAATTAGAATTAAAGCAGAAGTTAAAAAAATAGAATAAGGAAATAATTCAGTCATGGAATCCTCCAATGGAATCAAATAAAACTTTTTTCAAAGGAGTATTTTTGGGCAATTCGTTGAAAATATTGAGTGCATATTCTTCCCAAATATGAATAGTTTTGAGGATGGATTCGACATCACTTCCGTCGATTGTATGAACTAGTAGACTATTGGATTCTTCAATATAATCTAGAGTAAGAGTTCCAGGAGTTAGAGTAATACTGTTGGCTATAGTCGTGATAGAAAAGGGTTTTTTTACCCTTAGTGGAACTACAATTACCGCTGGTTTTATGGGCAAATTGGGATTCAAGATACGAAGTGCCACATCGATATTTGCGGCCACCATATCCCTTAGAAAAACTATTACAAACAAAGCTATGTAAGGAAATGACACAAGTATAGTTCTTATCGAAATATGCTCTGGAAAGAAATTTCTAAAACAATATGCGATGGGTAAACAAATTGCAAGGCCAAAAATGAATTCGATAAGAAAATTAGAGAGAGGGGGGTGAACACCACGGACAAAAATCCAAGCCAAAGTTAAGAAGATCCCCAAAGGAATCCAAGTTTTAGTTTTTTCTAAGATGAACATGATGAAAGTCTACTTGTGATACAGAACGGCTTCTATATAGCCAGAACTATCTATCGCGGAAGCGGAAGCCGATTCGATTAGTGGATAAATGAACTCGAAACCGAATCCAAATAAGATCAACATGATGGAAAAGAATAAGATGACATACTGATTTAAACGTGGGAAGGTTGAAGCAGATACTTTTGGAGAAATTTCCCCCCAGAACCCAAGATTCCACAGACGGGCGGCATATAAAAGTGAGAGAACCATCCCCACCAAGATGATTAAGACTAAGATGATGGGATATATTATCTGAACAGATTCTGCGTTTAGAGGCAGAATTAGGAGATGTAATTTTCCGAAAAACCCAAATAATGGTGGAAATCCTACTAAAGAAAATATAGAAATAAATACAGAAATGGAAAGAATGGGAGAATGGCGAGATAGGCCGCCTAAATCGGAAAGATTTGCAGACCCATAG
>CAWVSQ010000031.1:0-7403 GCA_963933005.1 uncultured euryarchaeote | reverse complement strand
AAACCGTAAATGGTTCTAAAAATGTTTTATCTGAATCTTCATGGGCATGGGGGCCAAATACCAAATGATCCCGGGCCCACGCAGAATCAAAATTATATTCTTCTGCTAGTTTACACGTACTAGTTATTTTCTCCGACGATGCTATGCTTCCAAAATGTGGAATCAAAAACCCAAATTTTATTTTCTTTTTCATATTTATTCGATCAACTCTTAATTGATCATTCTTTTATTAAATTAACTTTTAACTTTTTCTTTTTCAAAGCCTCTTCGAAGGCTTGTATTGACATCTTCATCGCGATATGATCCTAGCCTCGCATTGGACCAATTTTCTCCCTCTGGGCTAAATAATTTTCCTTCTTGGTACCACAGTGCCTCTGGGTTAACTACCATCTCTAAAGCTTCCCCTTTCAATGCTCTTACAATTTCTTCATTACCCCATGTTATGCACCTTTCTTCCCCTGTAGGTGTCGTGGCCCCGTGATGGGGTGAACACACTATCCTTTCACAACTCAAAGCGGGACTATTCTCGGGAGGTTCTGTTTCAAATACATCTAAACCCGCTGAATAGATCTCTCCACTCTCGACTGCATCAACCAGTGCTTGCTCATCAATAATCGGCCCGCGAGCCGTGTTGACTATGACTGCAGTATTCTTCATACTTTTAAATTCTTCCACTGAAAACATGTGGTGCGTTTCCGCTGTAAGCTGACAATTTACACTTACACAATCGGATCGTTCAATTAATTCTTTAAATCCAACTCTCTCAATTCCCAACAATTCAAAAATATCTTTCCCAACATATGGATCATACCCAATAACTTTCATCCCTAGTGCCTTCGCCTTTGGAATTGTGGTTCTCCCAATCTCTCCCAACCCCACAACCCCAAACGTTCCGTGCCCCATGTAGACCACATTTCTTCTATCTCCCCACCCATTATTGTCTCTCATTGATTTATCTGCATACGGTATATCTCTAGCCGCAGCTAACATCAGCGCGATTACATGCTCTGACAGTTCGTCATTCACATAGCCTCTCATAGACGAAACTGGAATCCCCTGCTCATTTGCTGCTTTGATATCTACATTGTCAAAACCCGCCCCATTCCTAAGTATGAGTCTGCAATTTTCTAATGATTCTATCACCTTCCGAGTGATTGGAGCTTTAAACGTAACCACTACTGTGGCATCTTTTAAACCTTCTATAAGATCTTCTTCAGTCTTAAAATCCCCATATACAACTGTACCCCCTGCACTTTCAACCGATTCCTTATACGGATCAATTTTAGGAAATCTTCTTTCTGTAACAATAACTTTCATCGCATTACTCTACTACTTCCGCCATATTAAAACTTGTATTGGCACACTAGTTTTATAGTGTCGTAACACAACCTATAGTTATATGACCTTCCGTGGGGAACTCGGACTCCAATTCACGATTCATATCGCAAATGAATACAAAGTGCCCCAAATCGTAGAGTTAGCTGAACTTTCTGCCAAAGAAAATTTCTCCCAGATATGGATAAATGACAATCTAGGTTATCGAAATCTCTACGTCGTTTTGGCAGCAATAGCCTCAAAAGTACCCATCAAGATTGGAACTGCAGTTACCGTTCCATTTTATAGAAATCCGATTGATTTTGCAGATATTCTGGCATCTTTAACTGAATTAACCGATGGACGTGAAGTTAGCGTTGGAATCGGAAGAGGTAGCATTGCACAAACAGGCAAGGAGGTATCCACCCCGTATCCCTATTCTATGCTGTCCGAAACTGTCACCTGTGTCAATCAACTTTTAAACGGCACAAAAATCAATTTTAGTGATTACCCCCTTCTCACTGATTATTTCAATCTACAACCGAAAGGAAAAATGCAGATGAGATTTTCCCCCCAAGCACCTATCAAATTTTATCTAGGTGGATATGGTGACATGGCAATGGAAGTTGCTAGAAAATATATGGATGGAGTTCTCTTAGGTGGCATGTATCTCCCTCTCCTCCGCGCAGGAAAAATAAATGAACTATATGACAAATTAAATTCAAAAGAATCCCCTCCCCGATCAATCGACCCTTTACTTTTGGCTGAAATAAATGTCTCTGTCGACTCTGATCATAAAGCAGCAATGGAATTTCCAAAACCCTACGTTGCACATGCACTCATGACTCTCAAAAAGACTGGTTTTTCCGATTCAGATTTCCAATCTGTAGGTGTCCAACCAAAAAATGTAACTAAACTCTATGATGCTTTCAATGGGGGGGCCACGATTCAGGAAGCAGCCAAATTAGTCACAGAAGAAATGGTCAATGCCACATTTATCGCCGGAGATGCAGACGCTTGTATCGAGGGCCTTGCCCAATGTTTTGATTCACCCGAAACACAACAATTAAAACAAGTTGTACTAGCCAAACTTGGACCTAATTATTCCCAATCTATCAAAACACTTTCACAAGATGTTTTGCCTTCTTTATAATACCGATAAAGATAGGTCCACTCTACTCCTATCTGGTTGTGATAGCACAATGTCCCTTGAATCCCAAAACGATCAGGAAATACAAGACCCAAAATCTAGAGTGAGAGCATTACAATCTTTATTGGTAGAAAAAGGTCTACTTTCCCATGAAGCAATAGATGCAGCAATTTCTGCTTACGAACACGATATCGGCCCCCAAAACGGAGCAAAGATTGTTGCTAGAGCCTGGGTGGATGAAGACTTTAAAGAGAGACTTTTAACCGATCCTGTATCTACCATCGGCGAATTCAATTTTGAAATGGGATCTCAACATGTACAGGTGGTTGAAAACACAGACAAGGTCCACAACGTTGTCGTTTGCACTCTTTGTTCTTGCTACCCTTGGTCTGTTTTGGGATTGCCACCCACTTGGTACAAGTCCCCAGAATACCGCGCACGAACCGTCCTTGAACCAAGATCTGTACTCCGAGAATTCGGACTAGATTTGGACGATGACATAGAAGTTAAAGTCCATGATTCTAGTGCCGATCTCAGATACATGGTTCTCCCACAACGGCCATCTGGGACCGAATCTTTAACAGAGTCAGAACTTGCTGATATCGTCACTCGAGATTCCATGATTGGCGTTTCTCAAATAACGATAACTTAAAAGGACAAATTTTCATGCCACTTTCTACTCCTACTACTATCCAAAAACATGCAGAAGAAATCCTAAGTAAACTTTCAAATCTGGGTGGATTTCCCCAGACGCCCAGCGGAAGTCCTCTATTCTCGGAACCCTGGCAAGCTAGTATTTTTGGCATGGTGGTGACATTACATGAGAGCAATCTTTTCCCATGGGACGACTTTCAAGAATTGCTGATCCAAAGAATTGAAAAAACCGATCCCTCTTATCTGCAGGACGAAACAGACTGGGTATATTATTCACTTTGGATCGAAATACTAGAGCAGATCTTATCGAACCAAAATCACATGGAAATTTCCGAACTTGACAAGAGAGCTCTTGAATTTGCAGAAGGCATTCGAGATGCTTCTGAGTTTATTATCGGAGGCCATTCCCATTCACACGAGGGCCATTCCCATCCCCACTAGTTCGAAGCCATTATAATAATCAGCCACCTTTTGATATCTATCGGGCCCGTATCTCAGCCAGGTTAGAGAGATCGGCTCATAACCGATTCGTCACCGGTTCAAATCCGGTCGGGCCCATTATCGCTCTGGCTATTTTAATAAAACAAAACCTGCAACCCGCG
Source organism: uncultured euryarchaeote (assembly GCA_963933005.1). GTDB lineage: Archaea > Halobacteriota > Halobacteria > Halobacteriales > Hikarchaeaceae > Hikarchaeum. The sequence continues at coordinate 3,683 of CAWVSQ010000031.1, read as the reverse complement.
ATTTTCCCCCATTTATTTTATCTAAACCATTTAGTACATATCTTTACATCACGATCTATCAACCATGTCTGAAAAATTTCTGCATGCTACTTTTGCTGGAGGATGTTTCTGGTGCATCGAGGCTGCATTCTCTCAATTTAAAGCGATCGGCTCGGTCAAACCCGGATACTGCGGAGGAGAGACTACAAATCCTACCTATAATGAAGTCTGTTCTGGACAAACTGGCCACGCAGAAGCTGTACAGCTCTCCTATGATCCCAACTCATTTTCATATGAAAATCTCCTTGAAATTTTCTTTGCCATACATGACCCAACCCAACTCAATCAACAGGGACCCGACGTTGGATCTCAATATAGATCTGCAATTTTCTATCACAACTCCACTCAAAAGTCAGCAGCAGAATCTTATGTAAATTCATTAACTGAACAAAATGCATATGACAATCCAATTGTAACTGAGATAGCCGAATTATCTATTTTTCACGAAGCTGAGACATATCATCATGATTACTTTTCAAAAAATCCTTCCAATCCTTATTGTATTTTCAATACCCTTCCAAAAATGATCAAGGCGAAAGAAATATTTCCAGATATGTCATCTTCTAACGATTAATTAAAGTCTGATTATCCCTATCTTTAGTTGTGTTTAATATACCGGACCCTACTACTATGGAATCCCGTGAAAAGTGGTTTCAGGAAAACGAACAAGAACTACTTAATTATATTTATTCTGTCAGAGATAACCCCCGTCAAACTCTGCGCGTCCTTGCAAGGGTTCAGGAAGTGTACGGAACAGAACCTCAGTTTACCAAGGCTGTTGACTACGCCAAGGGGGCAAAAACATACGACAACGCCGTGCTAAATCAACTTAAGAAAGTGCAAGAAGAACATCTGTTATGCATGAATGCAATTAATGATTTACTCCAAGAAGATTAATTTAGTCTACTGAATTTTAAGACTAAAAACCGAACCTATTAGGGCAATGCGTCGACCGGGAATTGAACCCGGGCTTAGGGCTTGGAAGGCCCTAGTCATACCACTAGACCATCGGCGCTTACTATACTTATTCATCTCCCTATAATATGGACCTTCCCATTTCCAGGCAATTCCCTCTTCGAATCCCAAATACAATCCCGTAATCAGTATATCTTTCCCCCCCGACTAATTATTTTCAACAAATGACTTCTCTTTCTTTCTCAAAACGATTTCTTTTAATTTTGGGCATGATACTCGTCTCGTTTAACTTCCGTCCTGCCATCTCTTCTGTCCCTCCCCTACTAGAGTTGATCAAAACGGATCTAAACCTGAGCTACTTCATTGCTAGTCTTTTAACTACTATCCCTACCCTTTCAATGGGAATTTTTGCCCTCTTGGCGGTCCCATTTTCTCGATTTTTCGGACGGGAAAAGGCAATTTTTTATGCCGTTTTTTTAATCGGAATTGCAACTCTTTCTCGACTTTGGGGTTCTAATTTATTTTTCCTTCTTGGGACTACTATGGTCCTTGGTGTAGGAATTGCAATTGCCCAAACACTACTTCCCTCTTTTGTAAAAACTCATTTTCCCAATCGCGCAGCAAGTGTCACCGGAATTTATGCAACTTCTTTAACTCTAGGAGCAGCAGTCGCTGCTGGTTTTTCTGTCCCCTTGTTCACCCACTTTGGAGAATGGACATTTTCACTTGCATTTTGGTCTATTTTTGCAATTATTGCTCTGGTAGTTTGGTTTCCTCTCACACTACAGAAACGTTCTGAAACTCCCCCTAATGTATCTATTTCTTCCGTTTTTCCAAAAGCAACTTGGTCCCACAATTGGGTCTGGGCGATCTCTTTATTCCTCGCTCTTGTGACTCTCCTATTCTATTCAGTATTGTCTTGGTTATCTCCCCTGTATATCTCTCTAGGTTGGTCTGCAAACGATGCGGGCCTATTGCTCACTGTATTTTTGTTAACCCAACTACTTGGGACCGCAAGTATCTCTGCTCTAGCAGATTCAAATATCGACCGAAGACCTTGGATTTTCTTTAGTTTGGTTCTGAGTGCTGTTGGGCTATTTGCTATCACAATGTTTCCTCTTTTGGCACCTTTTTTGTGGGTCAGCATACTCGGGATTGGTCTGGGTGGCATTTTCCCCCTATCCATGACGTTACCAATCGATTACTCTTCAGATGAGAAAACAGCAGAAAAACTCACTTCAATTGTTCTTTTTTTCGGTTATTCTCTTGCCGCAATAGGCCCTTCTGCAATAGGACTTGTCCGTGACATATTTGGGGACTATTATATCGCGTTCCTTTCTTTATTTTTCATTAACCTCATCGCTTTGTTATTTACCTTCAAATTCAAACCCGGAATTTCAATTAATCTCTCCGATTAACCCTTGCTCACAACAGCATAACAATTCCCTTCATTTGTGTATATGTCTATCACTTCCAATCTGCTGGCATTGACATCTCTCTCAAATTCTTCTACATCGTAAATGTGGTAATACCGAGGAACCACAGTCCCGTCTGGAAGGGTCCAATTAACAAGTGTATCAAAACCCATCTCTTCATCAAAACGTTCATGTTCTGTACACCAAGACCCCACAATTGCAGTTCCCCCTGCAATCAATATCCGCTCTAACTCATTTAAACTAGCAATCCTACATTCTGTAGTAGGAAGATGATGTATCGTCGCAACATAAACTCCTATGTCCGCACACCCTGTCTGAATCGGTAACTCCATTACATTTCCTCGTATGGGGTTCACTCCAAATCCATTATTCTTTCCTCTGTTACTAGTTTCAAGTAACATCATCGAGCTCATATCTATTCCAACAACCTTCTCTACACATTTTGATAGTAGTTCTGAGTGTCTCCCATTTCCACAACCCATGTCAATCGCGATATTTCCTGATAATTCTTCCAGAAATTTTCCCACTTCTGGCCATGGATGGAATCTAGTTTGGGAAAAATGTGGCCCTATTTTCTCATATGTTTGCATAACACCTTTGATGACCTCGTAATCCTCAGAAAGTTCACTGTGTATCCTCTTTTCAGGCATTTTCTCATAATACTACACTCCCCTTCTATTTCATATTATCTTCCATTGTCTGACGTTAAGTGTAATCAAAAAGACTATTATCATCTCTCTCTAAACGGCTCACAATGGTTGCTATAGTACCACTCCAGTTCGGCATTCCTGGTGGAATGGAGCTCGCTGTCATCTTGCTCATCGCAATACTTCTATTCGGAGCAAACAAGATTCCGCAGTTAGCCAGATCCACCGGACAAGCAATGGGCGAATTCAAACGAGGAAGAGAGGAAATAGAAAAAGAAATCGGCGATTTAACTGGTGGATCTGATTCTGATACTGAGAAAGAAGATTCAAAAGAAGAATCTAAAGATTAACTTTCTTCAATACATTTTCACGTTTTCCATATGGCACACCGTATGGTAGCGCCACCCTCTCCATTTCGTCATCGATGAAAAGAAGTAACCGTGGCAATACTTTGATGTTAAGGACACGTGGCCTAGCCAGGATAGGGCGACTGGTTCCTAACCAGTAGATCGCGCGTTCAAATCGCGCCGTGTCCGTTTAAACTCTAGATCTGTGCATTAGTCTTAGATATTCATTTTCTTGTTCCCAGAATACCTCGATTAATGTCCCCGAATATGCCTGAGTTACTATGGAGTCGCCCTTTTCA
>CAWVSQ010000030.1:0-7428 GCA_963933005.1 uncultured euryarchaeote | reverse complement strand
GCACGTCCCGCTGAGGCCGATCCACCACCGCCTTTTATAACATTCTTTGATGTTGTACTACCGGATTTTGCACCACCTGAGGATGCTCCTCCACTACCACTACCTCCACTACCGCCAGTACAGCCGGCTATGCCTGCTGCTGCAGCAGTGGATGTTATTGCGAGGAATTTCCTCCGGGAACTTCCTCTCTTTGTAATATTGTCACCTGATGACATACGTCTACCAAGTAGGCTAGTTAACTAATAAAGGTTCCTAATATCATAACACACGTTAACACATCTCATTTTTTAATATATATATTCTTAATTCCACATATTCCCATTGGTTATATACCCCCTTTTATCAGAGTTCCACCACTTTCTATTATTATATGGATGTCATTGCAATAGATCATGTCAACATCCAGATTCCAAAATCTGGCGTGGACGAGGCACTAGACTTTTATTCAAACATACTAGGATTTGAAGCGGAACAGATAGATGATTACAAAAAAGGTGTACGCACCATTTTTACATTCCGACTTGGAGACAATGCAGTATTACATATCCGTCCAATCGATGAATTTTCCCCTCCTGACAAAAGTAATTATGACCATTTCGCATTCATAGTTGATATCCCCATATCCGAAGTCAAATCAAAATTATCTGCTGCAAACGTATCTATCATGCGCGAAGGAAACCCACTTGGGGCAACAGGAAGGGCACCTGCAGTATATCTACAAGATCCTTTTGGTTATATAATTGAAATTAAAGAAAAATCAGAATAGATTTTATTTCCAACTTCATTTTTGTTTAAATCCAGCTTCGAAAACAAAACAACCATCCACTTGTATTAATTCTCCATCGAGTTCTATATACGAATCCTTCGACATATCTGTAATCATATCCACATGAACTGAACTCTCATTTTTTCGCTTTCCCTCTCCTACTGTATCTGAATAAGCCATACCAACCGCGATGTGGACTGTGTCTCCCATTTTTTCATCAAATAATATGTTATTTGTAAATCGATCAATACCTCTATTCATTCCTATCCCCAATTCCCCGACCGATTTCGCACCCTGGTCCGCAGATAGAATTTCACCTACCACTTCTCTATTTTTTCCAGCGTCATAATCTGTCACGACACCATCTTCAAATTTAAGATAAACATCTTCAATCTCTTTCCCTTTATAATTTAATGGGATGTCAAACACCACCTCTCCTCTTACGGATTCTACTATCGGAGCGGTAAAAACTTCTCCCCCTGGTAGATTATGATTTCCATAATCATTAATGGGAACCATACCCCCAATATTCATCGTAATATCAGTTGTATCCCCACTTACAATATGAATCTCATCCCCATCTTCAAGCAGTTCCAAAAGTTTTTGTTGGTGGTTTTTCTGAACATTCCAATCCCTTATTATCGCATCCCAAACAAAATTTTCATATTCTTCTGTACTCATACTTGCCATTTGAGCATTTTCAGGAGTAGGAAATTGAGTCAAACACCACCGCTTAGATAGCCTTTCATCTCTTATGGGTTTCTTCACAAGATCGTAATCATTCATTTTCTTTTGATCCACATCTGACATTTCTGAAGCATTTCCACCTCCCCTAATCACGATGTATACGTCCATCTTCTCGAACAACGCCATTTCATGGGTTGGCATCTGAAATTCACCTTTTGAGCTATTCAAATAAGCCCTCAAAAACCGTGTTCCAGTCCTTCCTCTAATCACCAACGGGTTTGCTCCAATTTCTGCACAAATTTCGCACAAGGCAGTTACTAAATCATCTGCGACGGGATTCGCATCAATAACAACATTATCTCCCTTGCTGATCGCGGTCGAATGCATCGAAATAATTTTTGCATGTTCTCTAATTCGCGGATCCATGCTCCTTCTTTTACACACCGTATTATACAATTTTCGATGTGATTTGTCATTTCCTTCGACTAGAATCAAACCCCTCTTTGAATCCTACCACCGCTTTTCTAAGAATTAAATAAAACATAAAAAGAACCAACACCAATCCCCCCATCACGAAAAAAACAATCACTTCCATATTATATAAATTTTATCTCCTTCACAACCTCTTCATAGCAAGGAAAGCAATTGCCCCCGCCACACTAAATATGGCCATGGCCGGATATGCTATTGTAATGTCTGTACGTTCCAATATTAAACCAAACACAAATGGCCCTACAGAATTCCCTAGCGCAGAGCCTGTCAAAGTCAAAGCGAATAACATACCTGAAAAATCTCTTTTTGCATACATTGATGTTAGTGCATTCATCACCGGAACTGTGGTCCACATCATGGCACCTATCAGGAAAAATAACACCAACAGAAGTATCCTATTAGGTGGAATTACTCCTGTCAACAAAAGTAAAAATCCTGTTACTAAAAAAGTCAACGCACCAAGATTTCTTTTATCAAACATATCTGCCAAAGGACCTATTGCAATCGTAGATACACCTGCTCCAACAAGCATAACAAAAAATACAGTATTTGCAAAACTCACCACTTCTGAACTCCTCAAAAACACATAAGATGTAGTAAACGTCCTCGCAGCACCGATTTCTACGCCCAATAAAAAATTGACAGTCACCAAACCAACTACCCACGGATCCCACGGAAAATTCTTTAGTTGAGTCCTTATGTTTTTCTCTTTTGTTACAATTTTTTTCTCTACATTTTCTATAACATTATCCGGTTCAACAAATTTACTATGGAAAATCACGGCGTATATCACCCCCACAATCGCGATTAGGGACAGGGCAAGACGCCAAGAATCGGTTACTAGGATAATTCCACCTATCACCGCTGGAGCCAACGCAGTCCCAACAGCTCCGCCCAATCCGTGAAATCCCATAGCCTTTCCCGCTGTATTATCCGCTTCTAAATCCGAAACTGCAGACAAACCCGCAGGATGATAGGTGCTCCCTCCTATCCCCGCCACAACTTGTGATAACAATAACGCCTGATATGTATCTGCTCTACTTGCAAGAAATACCCCAAATGCCAGCAACACCAACCCAAACCCAAGCACATATCTTTTTCCAATTTTATCTGCTATAATTCCTGCTGGCAATTGAAATATGGCATACACCACAAAAAACACAGTCACCAACCAACCCGCCTGGGCATATGAAATATCAAAATCAATAACAATAAGCGGTATGATTGGTGGCAATGCAACACAATAGAATTCATGCAATGCATGTGTAATAGCAATAAGCCCCATTTGTTTCGGATGCGACAAACGGTAGATATTTTTCCATTCAATCGCTCTCATGCATTCTTAGGGGTAGTTTTCACTCTTGTCTTTTGCGATGTCAAAATTTTTGTTCTTCTACCAAAAAACACGCAAGATATGCGTCACATTTACTTGTGTATGGTTGCTACTCCTCTTTCATGACAAAACCACTCACTATTGGCTTATTGGGATTTGGTCACATAGCGAAATATTTGTACAAAAAAATAAACTCTGATCCACGTTTTGATCTCCGTTATGTCTACGTCCGAAACTTAAAAAAAGGATTACCTGAGGAATTGCAAATAACTGACCCTTCTCACTTAGAAAATATCCCTGTAGATCTCTGCATCGAAGCGGCAACCCACGAAGTTGTTGGTTCCCTTGGGAAGAATGTCCTATCTAATAGCGATCTAATGGTACTTTCTTGTTCTGCACTAGCATTCCCCGAAATAGAGCTCCAGATTGTGGAATCTGCAAAAAAAAATCACCACAACATCTGGATCCCTCATGGCGCACTTCTAGGAATCGATGGGCTTCTAGATTCCCAAACCATGCTAGAAAAAGTTTCTATCGTTTCGACAAAATCACCTAAAAATCTTGATTTTAGTTTCACTGATAATGCCCCCAAATCTCCTATCTCCAGCCCCACCATAATTTATGATGGACCCACCCGTGGATTGGCCCAAATGTTCCCTCGAAATTTCAATTCTCATGTAGCAATAGCCCTAGCTTCTATGGGTCTAGACAAAACCACATCTAAGTTAATAGCAGATCCTAATACTGATGTTGGGAGGCATATAATCACTGCAATTGGAGAAGGGTTTCAATTTGAAATAACGCGAGATAGCCTTATGACTGGTGTAACCGGAGATTATACTTTATTCTCTACTTGGGGCTCCATTCAACGAGTGATGGAAAAGAAAACCGGAATAAAATTCATTTGATTTTACTTTCACTTATTTTTTCCCAATATAATTTTATTTTTCTTCTTTCTCTCATCTCTGTTCCATAACTCCAACATTTCAACAGTCCATTCAGTATCACACGACAACCCATCAAATTCAATATAATCTCCACTACCCCCTCTAGCTATAGTTATATGTGGGATGTAATTCTCCCCTTCCACCCCTTTGACACTACCAAAGACATCAACTAGAGTTTCGTGAAGTGCCTTCATTCCTGGACTCTTTACTTCTAGATATAACACCGGTGAAGATCCCCGTTCAGCCACATCAAATCTTTCTAAATTTCCAATTTCGATATCAAATGGTTCTACACCCTCTAATAATAATCTTATTTCCGATTCCACATGCCCATCAACATCTCCCTTTTCAAAACGTTTGATCACTAAAGTTGGATCTTCACAAATTTCTTCCCACCCACTGACTCCTAGTGTGACTTCTTTAATTGCTCTGACTATGTTTTGTGGCATCGAGACGTTTAAACTCCACACAACTATCCACTCCTATTCATACAATCCCGTATATGAGAATTCCTGTGACAATTATCCCATATATGATGTTCACCACCATGAATTTAATACGAGATTGAATGACTGGTTTGCCCTCCCATCCCCACTCCATTTTCGCTCCCAACACAATCTCCATCCCCAACTTATCACCTATTATCCCTACTATCAACCCAACCAAAACTCCCCACACGAGGGCATTCACAACAGTAGCCGAGACTATTGGGAGCATTATCGCCACAATCCCTCCAACTAAAGATCCATAAATTATACTTAGTAATACCCCTTGATTCAGATATTCATCCACATCCCCCGAACCTATGTATTTAGATACAAACAACGACGCCGGCAGAATACTTTTATTTCCTACTCTTTTATCCATCACAGAAATTATTAGTAATGTAATCACAACCGCCCCCACGATCCCAGCTACCATTCCCCCTACAAATGTTGACATATAGTTGATTCTTTTATTTTACCCATTTAAAATAATTACGTATATTCTATGCCAATCACAACTATTTTTTATTTATCTTTCCCATTCTTATTTGCCCGTTCCAAACATCACATATTATAAGCCGTCACTGCAATGTACTGATCATGAACCGTGTGGCACTTGCATTCTCTGGCGGTCTCGACACGACCGTGTGCGTTTCACTTCTTAAAGAAGAATATGGATATGAAGATGTTATTGGAGTTTCAGTCAATGTAGGCCAACCCCAAGACGAATTCGAACAAGCAAAAGAAACGGCAAAAGAAATTTCTCTAGATTTAAAGATACTCGACGCTAGAAGTGATTTTGCCAATTTATGCCTTGATTCTGTTAGGGCAAATGCAAGCTATCAAGGATACCCATTGGGCACTGCGCTCGCCCGACCTATCATAGCAAAAGCCATCCTAGAAGAGGCGAGAAAAACCAAATGTACTGCACTCGCACATGGGTGCACTGGCAAAGGAAACGATCAATTAAGATTCGAAGCGATTTGGCGTGGATCCGGTCTTGAAATAGCAGCCCCCATCCGCGATCTGGGCTTAACAAGAACTTGGGAAATACAATATGCAAAAGAAAATAATTTACCCATCAAATCCGGAAATGATGGAGTTTGGAGCATCGATACAAATCTTTGGTCTAGATCAATTGAAGGGGGCGAACTTGAAGACCCTAGTACTATTCCCCCAAGTTCTATTTATGAGTGGACTCACTCCCCTTCTTCTAAATCTAAATTAGTAACCATAGAATTTGTTGAAGGATATCCTGTCGCAGTGGACGGAACTAACTATTCTCCTGTAGAATTAATCAGCCATCTGAACACACTATGTGGTCCATTCGGAGTCGGAAGAACTGATGTAATGGAAGATAGGATATTGGGACTCAAAGTTCGAGAAAATTACGAACATCCCGCTGCAACTACTCTCCTCAACGCACATTCTGCATTAGAAGATCTAGTACTTACCAAGGAAGAGCGGAAGTTCAAAATCTCAGTTGACAACGCATGGGCGGAACAAGCATATTTAGGATTAATTTATTCGCCTCTTATGGAAGCATTGAACGGCTTCATTTCTACTACCCAAAAACGAATAACAGGATCTGTGACGTTAGATCTTCAAGGTGGTCATGCAAGAGCAGTTTCCCGAGAAAGTCCATATGCAGTTCATTCTGCATCAGCAGCTTCTTTCAATACCTCCGGAGTCATAGATGACATAACACAACCAGATGCCATCGGGGTCGCAAAATATCACGGCCTCCAAGAAAGGATGTCTTCGGCACTCTTCGACTCCGAAACCCCTACCCACAAAACAAAAAATGACAAATGACTCCGACCCATACCGGGACGTTATATAAAAAAGGCCGCATAATCCGAGAGAATCTATTATTTTACAAACTATGGAGAGTATTTGAGGACATTTTGCCCGCTTTTCCATCTGAAAAGAGCTTTATAGTTCGTAAAACCTAACTTTTACAATGGTAAGGAAAGTAGAGTTTCCAAAGAAAAAAGGCAAATTTGCCTGTTGGCTAAGTCGTGAGGAAGTAAAACACCTCATCGAACAATGCACAGAATCGAGAGACGAAGAAATAATCCTCACCCTTTTAGCCTCTGGTTTGAGAGTTCACGAAGCCTGTAAAGCTTCCTCAGAGGATATTTTTGAAGACGATCGAGGTCTAATGATAAAAATTTGGGGAAAAAATTCCCGATACCGGGAAGCCCCCATTCCAGCCACCTTGAAAACGGCTGACCTGCCAGTCACACGTAAATACAACGGAATCCACAATCCCATTTCTACAAACACCGCATTAGCCTGGGTGAAGAAAGCAGGAAAAAAAATGGACTGTTCAGAACTTTCACCCCATGATCTACGGAGAAGTTATGCTTCGATTTTACTTGAATCTAATATCGATCCTACCGTTATAATGGAATGGTTGGGCTGGAGCAGCTGGGAGACATTTCAACGATTCAATATGAACGTGGCAAATCCAGATTTTCAAAAGCGCGAACGAGAAAAACTGAATTTCCTACCCACAAAACAAAAAATGACAAATGACTCCTCTGATATAATACGTGGAACCCGTTTCAGCGGAGGATCTGCTAGAAACTTCCTCTCTTCAATGGATGTAGATCACCACATCTTCGATGCAGATATCGCAGTAGATTTGGCACATGTAGTAATGTTAGCAGAAGAAAATATAATCTCCAAAGACAACGCCAAAGGCATACTAGA
>CAWVSQ010000029.1:0-7457 GCA_963933005.1 uncultured euryarchaeote | reverse complement strand
CCTGATAACTAAACCTATTTCTTATAATCCATCGATTTTTTAAACCACGATCGCGCTCAGAAGATTAATACTTCAGGAAGTTCAGTCTCGGTGCATGACCTCCCCGGTCTCGGTAAGTGTAGTCCTCCCTGCCTATAATGAATTTTCCACAATAACTTCTGCAGTAGAGGATACTCTCAACAGCCTCAAAACTTTTTTACCCGATGGGTCTTACGAACTAATAATTGCTGAGGACGGGTGCACTGATGGCACCTCCCAAATAGCATCAGATCTTGCTAATAAATATGATGAAGTGATACACTACCACAGTTCCTCTAGGTTGGGACGTGGGGGTGCATTGAATAGGGCATTCGAGATCGCAAACGGGGAGACTCTTGTTTATCTCGATACTGATCTAGCTACTGACAATGCACACCTCGAACAACTAATAAATTCAGTTCATTCCGGATCTGCGGATATAGCAACTGGATCTCGATGGTTCCCCGGAACGCATACCAAACGCCCCTTCCATAGGTCTATTTTAAGCAAAGGATTCAACACCCTAGTCCGCTTCCTCCTCAAATCTAAGTTATACGACCACCAGTGCGGATTTAAAGCGTTCAATAAGAAAACTTTTTTCAAACTTTCCCCATCCCTAAAAGATACTCATTGGTTTTGGGACACTGAAATATTAGTAAAGGCACAAAAATCCAATTTTAATGTATTTGAATTTCCAGTTTCTTGGACTGCCCAAAAAGATACCAAAGTCGATATAACACGAGACGTTTTTGCCATGTCAATCAATATCCTCCGGCTATGGATTGAATTTTATATCTCTCCTCATATAACTCCTGTAAAATCCTCCGTTTTCGGGTTTTCAATATCTCTTATTGCTCTATTTTTGATGGGGTATTATCTCGACTTAGATCTCAACTTCTTCTACATTTTTATATCAAACCCACTTTATCTATTCTTCAGCCTTTTCGTTTATCTATTGTCTTGGCCTCTTCGGGGCATTCGATACAAAGAGATTCTCTCCCAATTAGGTTTCACTGAACCTCTCTTATTCTTGACCGAATCCATATTCATAAGTCAAACCTGTAATCTAGTTATCCCGGCTAGAGCTGGAGATGCAGCCAGAGCTTATATATTAAAAACCAAGAAAAAAATCCCCTATGTATCTGGATTTGCTTCGCTATTCTTCGAAAGATTATTTGATCTTTTAACAATCACCACACTAGCTGGAGTGGTTTTTATGCTTACCCATATTTTAGGCAAAGGATCTTTTTTCTCAACAAATACTGGACTTGATAAAATAAATCAAAGTGGAGAAATAGCACTTCAACTCGCAATCTTTGTCGGCATAGCGGTACTCTCTTTATTGATTTTAATACTTTTAACCTCCAAAACTAAAAGTAATAGCGTCTCTAGATTCTTCAAATTTTTCAGCAACGACCTTTACGTCCAGCGTTTCTCTTCATCTATAGAACACTTCATAGAGAATATTCAAAAACTCACTATCAACCCTGTAATTTTTGCCCGTGTCGGTTTACTTAGTCTCTTAATCTGGTCTTTGGACGTATCCGTGGCAATCATAATCTTGTATTCTTTCAATCCATCTTTACCTCTCATGACTCTAATATTCACTTGCTTTTTTGCAGTTAGCATTGGAAATCTAGCCAAAGTTCTCCCTCTATCCCCTGGGGGAATTGGTCTCTATGAAGGGGCATTTACCCTTTTAGTTGTGAGTTTAACAGGTGTTTCTCCCTCTCTAGCACTGGGCGTTGCCATCCTTGACCATGCCATCAAAAACATCGTCACAATTTTGGGAGGATTATTCTCCTCGATAGACCTGAACTTATCTCTAAAAACCACTTTACAAAATAAATAGAATAATTGTACTCTAAAATTTATTTACAGTTTTTAATACATCTTCTATTTGTGCACTCCCCGGATAAGCTAAATACTATGCGAGCAGGATCTCCATATGGACTTTAGCACCTTCGTACTTGCTGCTAGCGTGACTAGTTTGGCAGATCTACCCACTTCCATTAACCAAGCAGATGCCATCGAATTTAGAATGGATTTATCTCCCGATCCTCTAACTGAATTATCTAACTATTCTCACGATCTTCCTATTATTGCTACTAACCGAGTCGTGCATGAAGGTGGGAAGGCTCCTGAAAATGAATCCCGCATGGACTTAATTTGTGATGCCATGAAAATTTCTTCGGTCAAAGCCATTGATATTGAATTTTCATCCATTGTTTCTGGATATGGGCAGAACACTATTGATTCTGCACGAGAACGTGGCATTTCCACCATCGTTTCAACGCACGATTTTAATTCCACCCCTTCCCTATCGAAATTAGAATCTATTTTGATAGAATCAACCAAAATAGGTGATGTTGGAAAATTATCGGTCACAGCAGAAACTCCCTCTGATATACTCAGTTTGATGGTCGCCACATGGAATCGGACCCAATCTGGAGATATTGTAGCAACAATGTCTATGGGCAATCTTGGAAGCCATTCCCGTGTGATAGCTCCGTTTTACGGTTCCAAAATTGGCTATGCACCTCTCGATTCAAACAATCTAACCGCACCTGGACAATACACTCTAGAAGTTCTTCGAAATCTAATGACTTCTTTATATTGACTTTTTATCCACCCTTACCATTTATCGAAACATTAAATTTAACTGAACCGCATCAAACTTCTGTGTTAGCCCGAACTAGACATATTATAATTGCCATTATATTTGCCCTAATCTACCCTGGTTTGGGTCATGTGTATCTCAAATCCTGGATACGGGCAATAACTTGGTTTCTCCTTGCAATCGCAACCACTTTTTTAGTTGTGCCCACCCCTATAATAGATGCAATTGAATCTGGAGGCATTTCTGTCATTTTTACAGAAACTGCCCAATTGCCATTTGAAGCATACATAGCTCTAGCAGCTGTTAATTTTTTCAACATCGTGGACGTATATCTACTTGCAAATGCACAACAGCCATCTGGTGAAAATTTTCTAGTATGTCCCAATTGTGGCCAAAAACTAGATCCAGATCTATCATTTTGTCCCTGGTGCACTACCGTTTTGGAATGAATTTTTTTCAAATTATGTTTCCGAAGAATTTTTGCCTCTCTCTATTTCAAGTAGTTTATAGTGAATTTTCCTTGGAAAAATTGGGACCATGTACTCAAACTGGATCCTGACAAAGATTTGCCCCCTGGGGTCTCCTACGAAGATGTATGCTCAACAGGGACAGATGCAATCGAAATAGGAGGAACTACTGGGATTACTAGTTCGAAAATGGAGGAAGTAATACAAGCTTGCAGCGATTTTAACGTTCCACTCTATCAAGAGCCTTCTAGTGTAGGTGCCGTTGTTCACCATGAAGGATTGGATGGATATCTCGTACCAATCGTTCTAAATGCAGATAGTTCTGCATGGGTCATTGGAGCACACAAAGAGTGGGCCAAAATAGACCAGAATATAGTCTGGAATGTGACCTGGACCGAGGCATATATAGTTTTAAACCCCGATTCTGCAGTAGCGCGATACACAAATGCAGATTGTGACCAAACACCCGAAGACGTTGCAGCATATGCCAAAGTAGCCGAGAAATTCCTTGGACAGCCCATAGTATATATTGAATACTCTGGAATGCTGGGCGACCCAAAAACTGTAAAAGCTGCCCACGACATTCTAACAGAGTCTTCTCTATTTTATGGAGGAGGTATCTCTAATTATGATTCTGCATATGAGATGCGAAGTTGTTCTGATACCATTGTCGTTGGCAATATACTTTATAATGAAGGCCTCGATGCAGTAACAGAAACTGTACTTGGAGCAAAAGATGCCGCGTAACTCCGATTATAAACATAGTATTTTAAACCCCACAAACTAGTTATTTTCTATATGTACGATCGAACTTTAATTAATGCGTCCACTCCTGGGGATGAGGTAACCGTAATAGGATGGGTCCACGAGGTGCGCGATCTAGGGGGGCTTACATTCTTATTATTAAGGGACAGAAGTGGCATCTTGCAAGCAAAATTTGAAAAAGAAAAACTTTCTACAGAAACCCTATCTATACTCGGTCAATTATATCGCGAAAGTGTAGTTTTATTAACGGGAGATGTTGTACCTGAAAAACGTGCTCCAACAGGGGTTGAGCTTGTACCCACAAAAATTGAAATTCTAGCTCTCTCTGATCCAAATCTCCCCCTCGACCCATCTAGGAAAGTGACCTCTGAACTTTCTACAAGGCTAGACAAACGTTGCATTGATCTCAGAAGTCCAGAAACAAGAGCAATATTCGAAATTAGATCGGAGGTTCAGCGATCTATACGCCAAAGGTTCTATGATATAGATTGTATAGAGATTAATACACCAAAAATAGTCGCAACAGGCACCGAAGGTGGAACCGATCTTTTCCCCATTGCATATTTTGGAAAGGAAGCTTTTATGAATCAATCTCCTCAACTTTTCAAACAACTCGTAGCCGGAGGGGGGGTGGAACGAGTATTTGAAATAGGGCCTATCTTTAGGGCAGAAGAACATAACACAACTCGTCACTTGAACGAAGCAACTTCAATCGATTTTGAAGCAGCTTTTATAGATCATGAAACGGCGATGGAAGTCGCAGAAGACATCATTTCAACAGCTTACCTTTCTGTCTGTAAAAATTGCACCGGACAACTTCAATTACTTGACATAGACAAACTAGTTATTCCTAAAACTCCCTTCCCCAGAATTTCCTACGATTCTGCAATCGAAATGGCAAACGATTCTAGCGATCTTCCCGAACCATTGGAATGGGGCAATGACCTATCTACCCAAGCAGAAAGAATTATTGGAAGTATCATGGATACTCACTATTTCATAACAGATTGGCCTAGTGAAATTAAACCCTTCTACATCCAAAACCACGATGAATCTCCTGAAATATCAAAAGGATTTGATCTTATGCACCCTTCAATGGAACTAGTTTCTGGAGGGCAACGAGAACATCGGCACGATTTCTTAATCGAAGCTCTCCAAAACCAGGGACTCAACCCTGGAGATTTTGAATTTTATGTTGATATGTTTCGCTATGGAATGCCCCCCCATTCTGGGTGGGGCATGGGTGCAGATCGACTTATTATGAGTATGCTTCAACTAGAAAATGTCCGTGAAGTTGTTCTTTTTCCCCGAGATAGAAATAGACTCGCACCATAGCGTACCAATGAGATCTCATCCCCTTTCTATTTTTATCCCGGCACACGTTTCATTATTCTTTTCACCATTTTTCCACCCCGACCCTCTCAAATCTGGTTCTACTGGTGCTGGCATCACACTTTCAGACGGCTTGAATTTCACAGCTTCTCCTTCAAACGAGTCCCTACTCACAATAAATGGATCTAAGGTTGACATGGAAGTGGCAAATATACTCTTCAATTCTTTCCCATTCTCACTACACATCGAAGCACAAACAAGTCTCCCTCTTGGATCTGGATTCGGAATTTCCGGTGCAGTTGCACTTGGGATCGTTTCTTCTGCACAAACACTTTTCAATTTATCCTTTTCCCCCAAGGATATCGTCCAAATGGCCCATTCGGCTGACGTTTCTGCAGGGACTGGTCTTGGAGATGTAATGTCCCAATCTCGCGGCGGTGTCCCAATCCGAACCCGACCTGGAGGTCCTGGCCATGGCCTTCTCGACGAAATACCAGAGACAACTCGAATTGAGTATCTTTCTTTCAACAGTATGGATACCCACGCCATCCTCTCTGGAGATCTTTCCAAACTCCAGTCCGTGGGATCTGAATCATTGAATTCTTTATTACAAAACCCTTCTTTAGATTCTCTATTCGATCTTGGTTATAAATTCACCCTCGAAACTAATTTTATGACGCCGATAGTCGCAGAAGCGATAAACGCAGTTCGAGATTGTGGGGGCAAAGCCACTATGGCCATGCTGGGAGAGACTGTAGTTTCACTTGATACTGGTTTAAGCGATGTAGGATATACTCCAAATATTTGTGAAATTTATACCCCTGAAAAGCCGCCTTTTGAGATAAACTAATTTTTGAAGCTCGACACCCTTTTCTACTCTATGGGAAATGTTCCTTCTGATCATCCTAGGCATACTTCACTCCTATTGAGAGATCGACTTATCTCTGGAATTCAAAATGGAATCACTAGTCGGCACGGCTTGATAGCACATGGACGCGGGGAATCATTTGATTATTTATTATCCGAGCGAACCTTGCCCTCTGCAAATCAAGCCGCAAGAACCGCAGCAGCTCATATGGCTTTGGCAACAAATCCAGTTATAAGCGTAAATGGAAATACTGCTGCACTCGTTCCTACTGAAATAATAGCCCTTTCTAAACTAGCCAGTGCAACAATAGAAGTCAATCTGTTCCACCGAACTGAAAAAAGAATTAAAGCAATTATATCCCACTTAAATTCACATGGAGCAACTAATGTAAAAGGCCTCTCAGCCCTCTCTAGAATACCTGGTATCTCTCACGACCGTGCAAAAGTCGAATCAGATGGATTGTATGCGGCAGATGTAGTCTTAGTCCCACTTGAAGATGGAGACAGGGCAGAAGCCCTTGCCAAGATGGGAAAAATAACACTCGTTATCGATCTCAATCCTTTATCTAGATCTTCTCAAATTGCAACAGTTCCTATAATCGACAATATTTCCCGAGCCATACCTAATATAACCAACCATTTCGAAGATATTTTTCATTTATCTCCCCAAGAACTCCGAACTATAACGAAAAATTTTGATCGTGAAATAGCACTCAAAGAAGCAGAACAAACCATTCGGGACGGGGCCACCAACTTACATAACTAAATTTATAACTATATCTTATTTTTTGAATTCTGGATCTAACTGAATTCTTGAAGCTTGGGGCCCTTTCTGATCTTGATATTTCGACCCACGATTCTTTCCATATGGATTTTTCGTAGGCGTTTTTAATTCGGTAAATATCACTTGTGAGATTCTCATCCCCGGGGTTAGTGCAACAGGCGCAGTACCCAAATTAGAAAGTTCTAGAGTTATTTGTCCTCGATACCCCGGATCAATAACACCTGCAGTCGCATGTATTACTACTGCAAGTCTCCCTAGTGAAGATCTCCCCTGGACATGTGCAATAAGATCTGGTGGTATCTCTACACGTTCTTTGGTAGTGCCCAACACAAAATCATTTGGATGAAGTATGAATTCTTCTCCCTCTTTCACAATAGTTTTCCGAACGTATTTGGTAACTTCGTCCTCCGAATTCGGATGGATACATGGTATGTTAGTTCTACAAAATTCTAGAAATTCTTCTCCCAATTTTAAATCCACACTTGCAGGTTGAATTTGCAAATCTGGATCATCAAGTGGCTCAATTACAATTTCCCCCTTTTCTATCCTCCGCCGAATATCTACATCAGAGAGTATCATCACCCTGTATGTCTTCGCCACCAAC
>CAWVSQ010000028.1:0-7851 GCA_963933005.1 uncultured euryarchaeote | reverse complement strand
TGAATTGGGAATTATTGATTTGAACTCCTCTTTTTCTCCAGTAAGAGAATTAGTTATGAATAGCGACACTAAGGGGTGAAAGGTTTGGCAAATGGATTAAACTTACTACCTCTAACGGCGATTAATGGAGTGAACCAAGTGTTACGCTTCTCCACCGTACTTTAGAAGGATATAGCACAGAAAAAGAATTGCAACCATCCCAAAAATAGAAGCTATTACAATGCTTTTAGCAGAATCGGTTAGAGAAGATTCTGCTGCTGCAACCCCTGAATAAAAAAGAAGTGCGAGAGATGCCATAGCAAATTTAAGAATATACTTCTGACTCATATAATAAAGTCTCGGGGGAGGGGTTAAATAAAGGAATCGGTACGATTGGAAAGAATCCCAAAAATGTTTTAAGCAGTAGAGATTACTAAAGTGTAATGGAGAACATTGAACAAGAATTACGTGAACAGTTTTTTGAAGCATTCTCTCCAGCTACATACCCAATATCAAACCAGATGGATCTAGTCCCAACACTACCAAATGGAATGTCTACTAGATTTGAATCGGGAGATTTTTCGATGACAGTAATTGAATTGAGTATGCGGTTGACAGATAAACAGGATTTCCCTTATGAAGTGGTAGAAGATCTGATAGATGATCTGATAAACGGAATGAAAGATAAAGGTCTTATTTAAATGGTAAACGCTAAACGGCTGCATTAAGAACAGTAAGTATGGACCCAGCAATATTAGGCCCAATTGATGCTATTTTTTCTCCAATTATAGAGCCTATTTTATTAATTGGGGCAGTGGTGAATCTAGTCACTCGGCATTTAGCCCATAGATCTCACATCCGACAAAATAAAGAAGAAAAAGGATCCCTACAACGATTCGTCGTGCATGAGATTTCAAATGGAGTACTAATAATATTTTCACTATACTATATGACCCTCCATCATCATGGTGGGATGATATTATCTTTGATGGTTTTGGCAATGGTTTTGGCAGACATATTCGAATTTGAAGCTAGACTTGTAGAATCTAGAGGTGGGATGGAAATAGAATTGCCCAAAGGTTCGATGGTTGGATCGGCACTAGTTTTAGTATACGTACTTTACATAGTGATGATTCCAGCAGGCCCACTAGATCAATTTCTCACATTAATACCAGTATAAGTGAAAATAGTTTTTATTTTCCGTTTGATTTGGTTTTGATTTCATTAATAGCAGGAATAAGAACCCAAAAAGTGAGTGCCCCAACGACAGCTAACCAAAACATAATTTCTCTAAGTACAATTGAAAACTGTCCGTAGAAATCCAAATTTTCAGGCACGGGCGCTATTAATTGAGTAGTTTCAAACCCAGGAGTTGTGAACCATCCAGAGAGGATCATCCACGCCAATCCCGCACTTGCGAATATACCAAAACCTTTCATGAATTCATCTGCCATGGTTTGAATTAATTCTCATTGCCCTTAGTCATTGCCATTCCTTGTGTTTTGAAACGTGTGGTGAATGCATATACAATAGTCCCGAGTGCAATTGAAGAGAGGCCAATTGAAGCAAATAGTGGATCTATCTGCGAAAGGGGAGTGGTTGCTCTTTGGGTTGCTATGTCAAGAAGAATAAACCCAATTACAATAGTTAATACCGAAAATGCGGTGGAGATTACAACTATACTTTTGTAAAGTTGATTGGGAACAATTACTTCTCGATCTACATTTCCCATGATAATGCACTATTTGAGAGGTTTGGGAGGTTTATGAGGTTTGGGAGGTCTAAGACGATAGTAACGTCTGTTTAATTCATACATATATCCTTCTCGCATTGTCTTTAGTAAAGAATAGATCACAATTCCAAATAAAACAGGGAGGATAAAAGTTAAATCAAAGAGTAGATGGGAATTTAGAGGAACTAGATTTTTGACGGAAAGGGCACTTACGGTGAATGCAAAGACTACCCCAGCGACACCAAAAGCTGCCCAAAATGGTTCTTCTACAGGTCGTCTTGCTTTGCCTTTGTTTACAAATGGTAGAATTGCTAAGAACCCTACAACAACCAGATTTGCAAGAACCCCAAATGTGCGATCTAGCATTAACTTGTCACCTCCCAATATAGAAAGTGCAGGGTTGAGCGGCTCGAGTTTAAGAAGACCAAATGACCAATAGAGATACCAATCTGGAAGGATAACCGCAGGTGTTTGGCTAGGGTTGGCTGGTGCGGCTATATGAGGAGGTGCAACGGCGGAAAGAAGCAATATGATGCCTATGAAAAAACTAGTAATTGCAAATCCCCGAACCACTTCGTGGGGCCACATGGGGAATCCCAATACTTCACGTTCCAGATAGTCGGCGCGCGATCGTACGTCTTGATCCTCAAGTCTAGCTCGCTCAAAATATTCGTAGGTTAATTGGGCTAGTCCCGTAGATCTGGACTTACGTTCGGACCAACTGGGGGTTTGGTCGTCGGGAGGGACCGGGGTTTGCATCAGCCCAGACCCATCAGTGATTAGGGCGAAATCCATGTTATTTTTTTGTTTATTGTCTACTTGATTTTTCATAATATCATCAATGTGGTTCTGCAATTCCTTGCATCCAAACGATTCCAATATGGATTGCTATGACCAGGGTTACTGCAAACGGAAGTACGAATACGTGAAGTATGTACATACGTTGTAAAGTAGCTTGTCCCAGAGAGAATCCGCCAAACATTAGTTGTGCGACCCATTCGCCCAATATAGGAATTGAGAGCGCCATTTCAACTCCGATTTGGCCGGCCCAGAACGAAAGCTGATCCCAGGGGAGCAGATAGCCCGTGTAGCCAAACATTAATGTGAGTGAAATCAAGATGATCCCTACTATCCAATTTAGTTCACGTGGTTCTTTGTATGCCCCTACAAAATAGACACGTAGCATATGGAGGAAAACTGCAGCTACCATGACCTGTGCAGACCACCGATGGATAGAACGTAGCATGAATCCAAAATTGAGATCGGTCATGATATATGTTATTTGATTATATGCAACTGAGGGGTCCCCCGCGGTAGCAGGAGAGTAATAGAATCCCAATAAAGCTCCAGAGATAGCAGCGACCAAATATGCTATGACAGAGAAAGTTCCGAGTGCATATAGAGGATACCAATACCAAAATTTGTTATCAAGATTATATTGTTCGGTGTGACTACGGGGCATTTGCATATTGATCTTGTAATATAAATTCTCCATAGACTCTAGATAATCCACTATTCGGAGACGTTTATCGGCCCAGATGAGAATTGTTAGGTAAGTTTTTTCGATAGGCGTCAACTCTTTTTCGGAGAGCCATTTGGAATAATCGTAATGTTCTTTTAAATCAGGGTTCATGTCATTCCTCGGTCCTTGGTAAAGCTACAAATCGGTCTTTGATTATGCTGAAAGGGTCATAGACGGATTGGTGACATTGGCAGTAAATTAAATCTGCGCCATCGAATTTGTCACTATCAGTGAATGATTTAAAACCGGGGACGCAGCAAAAATGAGTGCATTTGTCTAGGATGGCTATAAAACCTTGACTACAGCTTTCTTGAAGCCATTGTTTTGTTTCGCCTTGTGCGTTAGAGATTAGGTTGTCAACTAAAGTGCTACGAATGAGTTGTATAGGCATTTGTACTTGAGGGGGTACATCTTGAGATCTCCAGGTGGCAAATGCTGGCTTTCCCACTCCAGCCTTTCCAATTGAATTCCCCCAGGTTGCATAATCCTCAAAATGATCAATGTGGACTTTTTCCCCGGGAGAGACTTCTTCTTTTTGCCACTTGTAGGGAGGATTATTTGCATATCTGAAATAGTTATCCTGATCGGCTAGGGGTTTCACTCCAGGGTATGTTTGGACACCGCAATACTGGAACCAATCGGAAGAATACGTAACTCCAGCTATTTCTTGTTGAGCCACAGTAATCGTACGCCCACTCTCAACTATCTCAGACACTTGAGGCCACAGTCCCATTAGGAATCCATCGTCATCGATGATAATAGGTATTTGAGGCATTCCACGGGGAGCGGGGCCAAATAATTTTTCGATACCAAAATATTCGGTCACTCCCCCTCCCGCCCCAGAAGGATTGGTCATAGTGTTTACGGTCCCACTAGTTGCAGTTCCAACACCTACTAGAGCTGCCCCGCCTACAACACCTTTAACAAACCGCCTTCTTCCAGAAACTTGGGGGTATTTATCATCTGAGGTCATGGTTATTTTTTCTTATATAAGTATAGATTGTTTTTTATCTGATTGGTCACGGTTGTGATTATTGAATGTCCATGAACATCTTCTGGTTTGGTATAGAGATCTTCCCATTTTCGCCTACGTTGTTTTACAATTACGACGTCGGGCAAGAAGTCTCTTCGGTATAAAACTAAGATGAAAGATAAGTTTATGAAGAGTAATGCTAGTAGCCCTCCTAAATACATATTTCCTTCTCCGGAAAATCCCCACCCTCCAAGGATTAAACCATAGGTGAATAGAGTTGCGAACAAGACTTCGACAACAGTGAGTAGAACTATAGCTATTGTTGCTGCCGTGCTTTCCCGGGGGGATTCATAACGGTGTATTGAGCCATATTTACTACTTGGAGAGGTCATATTATCACTTTTGTTTGGGGTATCCGGAATGTGGTGTTTCGTTGTATTTTAAGAAGAAAAATGTGAAAACTAGAGTGGCAAATATTCCAAGAAATGTTGCTATACCGACCCAATGGGCTTGGAACGCCACACCCATATGTTCGGGGTCTTCCCCTCCGGAATGTGGATCGTCGCCGCCCATCCCCATTCCTGCTGCATGTCCACCGCTGCTACTTGAGGCAGTAGATGCGCCTCCTTTACTAACTACTACTTTGCCAATCATTTGGATAGTCTCATGAGGGACACAGAAATAGCCATATTCCCCTTCTAAATCAAAGGTATAGGAATAAGTTTCTCCTTTTGCTATGTTCCCATCAGGATAGCCACTTCTAGCGTCGTCTTCGGACTCAAATCCACCAGATGCCCAATAGGGTGCCCCATCGGGCAATTCATTTTCGTAGGCAGTAACTGAATGTCCCATTTGACCGACTGTGATCCATTCAACGGTGTCACCAGGAGCAATGGTGATCACATCGGGATCATAAATCATAGCGTCGGTCATTTCTACCACATGGGTCTGGGCAGATTCTCCTGTTGATGGTGGCGCTTCTGCCGCTGCAACGATTGGAGAGGCAAAAAGAAGTGCGAGAGAGCCGGTAGCAGATTGGATGAAATGCCGCCGATGCATATAGTAGAATATGGGTAGGGGGGGCCAATAAAGGCACCGATACGAGTGAAATAAAAGGAGGTATAAAATATCTGAAAATCGATCTTATTTTTTATCAGAAGGTGGAAGAAAATCGGGCCTAAAATCGGACCCAATTCCAATTTTTTTTAGTCGGTCTGCGTACTCCATAGATCGAAAACGGTCAGATAGACGCGAATGGACTACGACTAAAAGTAAGAATAGTCCGGTGAGAATAAAACCAAATCCAGAAACGGTGGTAAGAATTCCTGAGCCGGGGCGGGGGAAATTTACAAAAAGGGGCGAAAAAAGAAATAGAATCCCAATGAGGATAAATGAGGAAGCCAACATTTGAAGTAATTTATTTCCGACTCCGGAAGAGGGTTTGGAGGGCACATTCATTCCAAGAAAGAAGTCACCAGAAGGTAGTTCGGGGACATCATAAGTGGATAGTGAACAGAGTACAACTATATTTTCCACTTCAGTTCGAATCGAACCCATTCCACTTGTTGAACCGTCCAGCGAGATAAGAGCATACCCAGTGTCGTCATAGATTAAAAGATGTACTTCGTCGTCGATATGAATTGTTTCTATTGCGGCTATGATATTTCGCCGAGAAATTCGGTCTTTGACATCTAATTCGATACGATTTAATAACTCTTTGCCAACTATAGAAAGCTCCAGATCGAGAGGTAAACCGGGATCAAGTGGGATGGGCAGTTCTTCTTTGGGACTTGGCAAGGTATCTTTATATTGTTAACCAAAGAGCAAAAATTAAGTGATCTTAGGGCAGTTATTTTGAAAGAACTGGATGAATGAAGATGCAATAATTGCCACCATAGTTCTAATTACCGTTACGGCTAGTTTTCCATTTTATATATATGGTGCCTGGATAATTCTTAGGGAAAAAGTGGTTACTTGGGGCATTTTAGTCCACCATTTGAAGTTTATTTTCATAGGACTTGCACTTACCTCATTTCCCATTTTAGTATGGATGATACCTAGATCTTTTTCGCGGTTAGATGGGTATATTGCTTTGCACACTTTTTTAGGTCTTCAGGCATATGCATTTTTGATCTTTGCACTTACAGGAATAATCAAGATATTTAATGCGAAGAGGGCTTTGAATTTATATCAAGTTCCAGATGATTCGATTCCAATTGAAGATTTGGGGGAGAACATGGATTTATGGAGAAAAAGGCTGAGGGTAGGTGTAATGGGATTTCTAATAATCTGGATCATAGCGTGGAGCATAGGAGTAATCAGATACTTCCAATTATACTGAAAATGGAATTAGATTCCTAAAATTTTTCTTGCTTGTTTTGGTGTGGCAATTTCTCGGCCAAGATTTTCGCATATGTTAACTACGGTTTCGACAACCTGCTGGCAGGTTTCTATTTTTTCGTCTTTATGAGGATACATGTATACGGTATCTTCCATACCTATACGTACGACTTGATACCCCATCATTATTGCCTCGACCGTCAGAGGTAGCCAATTTCTCCCACCTACAACGCTTCCCTGAACGGTGTCCTCTCTAGGGAGAGGGTTTGTTTCCCACATAGAAGCCAAATATAATGCACCCCAGGGATGAGGGGAAGTTGGGCCGGAGGTGAAGTATGCGTGATCACCACAAGTTGTGTTTACATAATAGGGTTTTTTCCATACTCCTGTGTCAACAAGCCATCTTTTGAGTCGGGGGTATGCTTTATAAGAATAAGCCATCATTTCGGGTTTAAGACCATTGTCTTGGAGGAAATTCACCCACCCTTGTAAAATATCAGGGTTCATCACGAAAGGGGCTCGGGGGTCTAAGGCATCTCCCAAAGGGGAGCCAGTAACCATATCAACATATCCAGGACCATATTCATCGAGAATCCTACCGATAGTTTGTTCTAAAAGGGGGACCCCAAAAGTGGCACCTTCGATGTTGCTCCTTACATTAATAGTAGTAATAGGATTGTGTTCTTTTTGGATTAGTTTAATTGTTTTAACTATAGTCTCAGGAGAGGCATCGGGAATACCATCCTCCCTGCGGACGTGGAGATGGGCCATGGAAGCCCCAGCATTCATCGCTCCGATTACCTGGTCTGCAACTTCTTCTGCCACATAAGGTTGGTGAGGATTCAAATCTCTTTTTATAAATGACCCACAGGGGGCGACTTCTATTATCAGAGGAGTATCCAAAGTGTCAATTGGATCTGCATTATGACCTTGGTAACTTTTCCAAGGGGTTTTATAATAGCTTTCGTCCTTATAACCAAATTCAGTATCAACCATAAGTACAGGGAGATCACTTGAGTATAATAATTATTTGATATCTCAACAAATTAGTTGGTCAAATAATAGAGGGGTTGAGGTAGGATTAAGAGTGGGTGAACCCTGGAAGAAGTATGGCAATGCCAAAAAAATTCATAGAGATGTTCGAAAAAAATGTTTTTTCGAGTCTCGCCACCATAATGGGAGATGGATCCCCACATGTAGTTCCAGTATGGGTGGGCATTGATGGTGAATATATAATAACAGCAGGCGGAATAGAGCACGTAAGGCATGCAAATATGAAACGGGATCCGAGAGTGGCACTTACAA
>CAWVSQ010000027.1:0-8017 GCA_963933005.1 uncultured euryarchaeote | reverse complement strand
GAAGTATTTCAAAATTCTGAGAGGGTGTTTTTCCAAAACCAATTCCAGGATCAATGATGATTTTTGAACGGTCCAATCCTGCATTTTCAATTCGGAGGATTAAGTTAGAAAGGCAGGATATGATTTCTTCGACAACGTCGTGGTAATTTGGGATGTGAGTTGGATCGACGGGCGTGTTGATACTGTGTGTTAAAACAATAGGTACATCGAAATCAGATGCAACAAAACGCATTTGAGGGTCCGAAAGTCCGGAAACATCGTTGATTAGATTCGCACCCTCATTTATTGCAGCTTCGGCTACTTTGGCTTTTCTTGTATCGACAGAGATGAATATGTCTGATTCAGATAATTCCTGGATAGTGGGCAAGATTCTATTTAATTCGTTTTGGGAAGAAATGGGTGTTGCTCCGGGACGAGTGCTTTCACCACCTACATCGATGATATCTACCCCGGCTTCAATCATATCATTTGCGTGAGTCATTGCTTGGTCTACCATGTTGTAATTTCCACCGTCATAGAAACTATCAGGAGTGAGGTTTAATATCCCCATTAAAATGGCACTCGAGTTCCAGGGGAACCCATTGGGATTAATAGGGATTTTTGAAGAGTGAATCGCAGATGAGAGTTGAGATACAAGATTGGGAAAATGAAAATTTTCATTGCTAATTATTTCAAGTAAAGATTCGAATTGGAGAGGAGAACCTGAGAGGATAATGTCAATTAATTCTTCATCGTATTCATCGAAAAATGATATTTTGGATGAGCCCCCAAGTTGTAGGAATTCTTTCTGGATTTGTCTAGCGTATAAAGGGTAAGTTTTTGTTTTTAAAGTATACAAGGGTGGTGTCTGTTGGGTTGTTTTTTTGATCACATAATTTGACCATTTTTGACGGGCTTCCCTTATTGTGTATAAAGATCCGGTTATAAGGATACAATCATTTTTCGTTGAAGAAGATATGGCCCGATTTATGGCTACATCAATTGTTGGAGAGGGTATTGCTTCAGATCCGTTCTTTTTAAATAAATCTATGAGAGAGGATACTTCTGCTGCACGGTGGATATTGGGTTTGGTTACAAATGCTTTTTTAGAAAGGGGTAATGAGGATATCATTCCTTCATGGTCTTTGTCTCCAAGAGCTGCGAAAACTATGAAAAGATTTTGGTATTCAAATTCGGACAAAGTTTTACTAAGTTCCATACATCCCGCAGGGTTATGGGCCCCATCTAGAATTATTAATGGGTTTTGACTAAAGACTTCAAAACGCCCAGGCCAATGAGAGTTTTTGAGACCTGTTGAAATGTGGAGAGGAGTTATGTTGGGCGATTGGTCACATATAGCAGCTGCTATTCCTGCGTTTATTGCTTGATGAGACCCAATGAGCCCCAATTCTGTTGTTAGGTCCCAATTGGGCGAAGTTATTTTTAGAATGGATTCGGAAGAAGAACTTCCTTCATAGTTGACCTGAAAATCACCAGATTCCCCCACAGTTAAAAGGTCAGCCACTCCACGTTTTATTTCGGATAGTGCAGCTCCCGTTGCCGCGGTGACTAAAGGAGAATTCTCAGATTTGATTGAAGATTTATCTCGCGCTATTTCTTCTACAGTATTCCCCAGGATTTCTGTGTGTTCGAGGGAAACATTAGTGACGGCACTATAAATGGGAGTGATAACACTAGTTGCGTCGTGTTTTCCGCCGATTCCAACTTCAATTACAGCAACATCTACACTTTCATTTTTGAAATGCCAGAGTGCCAAAGCAGTTGTAACTTCAAAAAATGTAGGGAGTGTAGAGTTGGATTCGCAAATGGAAATATAAGGAATAATAATATCAACAAAATCGCAGATAGATTTATGTGGAATAAGTTGATCATTTATGATGATTCGTTCTCGGAAATCTGAAAGGTGCGGGGAGGTGTAAAGCCCCACTTTGAGATTGGATTCCATTAAAATGGAAGATATCATTCGAGAAGTGGATCCTTTTCCATTTGATCCCGTTATTTGGATATATTCATTTCCAATATGTGGATTTCCAAGGTAATTCAAAAGCTTTGATGTGGAATCTGTCCCAGGTCCAATTCTAGAGCGCGGAAAGTTAAATAAAAATTTTAGTGCTTCTAGATATTCCATTTTTTGAATTCACCAGGTTGAAATTGGAAGTGTACTAATCATGTTTGAAACATCTTGTTCCTGTGAAAACCATTGAAATGCCAAGATCGTTTGCAGCTTCGATAACAGTATCATCGTTTATAGAACCACCAGGTTGAATTACCGCAGATATCCCAACTTCGGCTGCTTTTTCTAATGCATCGGGGAAGGGGAAAAATGCATCCGATGCCATGATGGCCCCCTGTGTAGTTTTATTTTCGGAGTGTTCAATTGCTTTAATAGATGCCAATCTAACAGCGTCAACTCGGGATACTTGACCCATCCCTATTCCTACAGTCTCAGTCCCAGTAGCAAAAACTATAGCGTTGGATTTAACGTGTTTTACTACCTTCCAAGCGAAAAGCATAGTTTCTATTTGAGAAGGGGTTGGTTCTATTTTTGTGACTATATCGAGATCGGCAGAAGATAGAGAACTTAGATCTCTTTGCTGAATCAATCTCCCGCCAATTATAGGTTTTTCAATCAAGGTTACAGAAGGAGAATTCAATTCTCCAACGGACAATATGCGTAGATTTTTCTTTGTGCGTAAAATGGTCAGAGAATCTTCAGTATAAGAAGGGGCTACTACGACTTCTTTGAAAGATGATACGATTTGTTCTGCTGTTTTTATATCGCATTCTTGGTTGAGTGCAACTACCCCACCGAAAGCACTCATAGGATCGGTTGAAAGTGCTTTGGCGTATGCTTCAGAAATGGTTTTTGCGGTGGCACATCCCGCAGGGTTAGTATGTTTAATTACTGCAGCTGCTGGGTTTTTGAACTCTTTGATGAGATTGAGAGCGCCATCAGAATCATTATAATTATTGTAAGAAAGTTCTTTTGCGTCAGGATTCAGCTGTACTGCTGTTACAACATTTGCCTCTTGTATGTTTGGATCGACATATAGAGATGCGGTTTGATGGGGATTTTCCCCATAGCGTAATTCATGGTGATGATCATTTTTTATTGTTAAAGAAGTGGGGAAATCATCTTGAGATGGATCCATACTATAATGCGACCTTGATGTGACAAATTCATTGCGTTTTTGCTTTTGGAACCATAGACAGGTAGATTTTATGAAGAATGATTCTTTGAAGGGCACATAGTAATTAGGAAAATTAGACTGGATCCTTTTTTACGGGCGCAGAACAAAGGGGAGTTTATGGAGGACTCACTTTTTGCCATATCAGCGGTTGATGGGCGCTATGCGACTGAGACATTTCCTCTAAGGAAATATATGGGAGAGGCGGCCCTTATGCGAGAGCGTGTGCAAGTCGAAATTGAATATTTGATTTCACTATCAGAAGAAGAAGCTATTTCTTTGGAATTGACAGTTGAAGAAGTAAAAGCATTACGTGAGATTTACTCGAATTTTGGGGAAACTGATGCAGAAATAGTAAAAGAAATTGAGAAAACTGGATATAAAGAATACAAAGCAACGAATCATGATGTGAAAGCAATAGAATATTTTTTGCGGGAAAAGACACCTGAAAAGATACACCCATGGATACACTTTGGTTTGACTAGTGAAGATGTGACCAATATTGCTTATCGAATTCTTATAAAAGGATCGATGGAAGAAATTCTAATTCCAGCCATACAAGCGGTGAAAAAAGAGATTGATGAGCTTGCTATGGAATGTAGAGACAAACCCATGTTATCACTGACTCATGGCCAGCCAGCAACTCCGACTACATTTGGAAAAGAAATGGCTATTTATTCAGCTAGATTGGATAAAATGCAAAGAAATATTGAAGATGCGACAGATGGGTTCGGGGGGAAATTGTCAGGAGCAAGTGGGAATTATGCCGCCCAAGTGGTTGCTATTCCAGAAGTTGATTGGCCAGAAGTTTCAAAAAAAGTGGTGAATGGATTAGGATTTGAACACATACCGCTAACCACACAAATTAATCCAGGAGAAGATCTAGCTATTTTGTTTTCAATGATGCAAATTGCTAATCAAATAATGATAGATCTAAATCGAGATATGTGGATGTATATTTCAAACAAGCAAATTACTTTACGTAAAAATGAAGCAGAAACAGGTTCGTCTACGATGCCCCACAAAGTAAACCCAATCGAGTTTGAGAATGCAGAAGGAAATTTAGGAAAGGCAAATAGCGACTTGAAATTTTTGTCTGAATCGATTACAGTTTCGAGACTGCAACGGGATTTGATTAGTTCGACTGTTAAAAGAAATATAGGTTCTGCTTTTGCCCATTGTTTATTGGGTTATTACAAAACGAAAGATGGACTGTCTAAAATAGAACCAGATGAAGATAAAATGATGGAGAGCCTTTCAGAAAATGTAGAGATATTGGGAGAAGCATACCAGACAGTGTTACGCAGAGAGGGGTATCAAGATGCGTATGAAATTTTGAAATCTGAAACTCGAGGGAAAGATATCACTATAGGAGAGTTACATGATATGGTGGATAGATTGGAAATAGAAGATGTTGTACGGAAGGAATTGAAAGAGTTAGTGCCAGAGAGATATTTTGGCTTAGCAAATAAATTAGTTGACGAAATTCGTTAACGTTGTTTAGAGATAAGATTGGATTTATGCTGAATAACCCAGTATCCAATTCCTGTTAAAAATATACCCATAGAGGGGAGGTAGAATAGATTTTTAGCAGTTAAAACAAGACTATAGTTCACCAAGATTGATATGATTCCTTCGCCAAATAAAACTAGAAAAATGAAAGTTATAAATCCCATTAGAAATGCAGATCGGATTGCAGATTGGCCTGTTTTCAAGAGGCCGTCATAAAAAATTATGGCTGCCACAAATGAAATTGAAGTTCCGAAGACATAGAAAGGCATTCTAGAAAAAAGTCCGTCTTGAGGGCCAATTAATAGAGAAACAAGTCCAAATAAACATACTGTGATTAGAAGACTAGAAATAAATAGAATGTATTCTATTTTGGTAATAAAAGAGTTAGTAAGCATAGAGTTTCTGTAACTCATACCGAAAACCACAGATGGCAACGGATAAAAAACAGAGCTTTCTTTGCGATATGGGGAATGTAAACAAAAATGAAAGTGGTTTTACGGATCCATTTTTGAAATGACATCTGTTAGGATGCGGGCGGCTTCTTTGACGTCGGATATGAGAACATATTCACGGGAAGAATGCGCAACTGCTCCGATGGAATCGCCCAAAACCCCAGGGCCAAAAATAACTGTGGGGGCTATTAAAGAGAAATAATATGCTTCGCTAGCTGCGGTGAAAGGACGGATTGAGTTTCCACTTACTTGTTGAAAACATTTAACCAACTTTGTATCTTCAGGTGTGAAAAATGGCCCTAAAAATGGAGTTTCTCGTTCTGAGAGAGATATTGAAACTGTGGCCCAATCGGGCGTGGAAGTTTTGAGATGAGATTCTAGGGCAAGTTTAAACTCGTCTGCAGACTCGGGGGGAATACTTCTTCGGTCGACAGTAATTTCACAGGAGGATGGAATTTGGTTAGAGGAATTGCCACTTTTGATAATAGTAGGGGTGAGTAGAGACGGGCCAAGAGGATTGTTTATACTAGAATCTCGTTCGTTGTCGAATGTTTTCAGTGCTGCAAGAACAGAAGTGCAGGCATCGATTACATTGTTAGATAAATGGGACTCTGCGGCATGTGCAGTTTCCCCTGTTATTATTATTTTGGCTTCAAATCTACCTTTAGAAGCGTTACAGATGTCAAGATCAGTTGGCTCCCCTACGATGAAGGCATCCGGTGCTTCGTCGAAATGTAATGCATCCGCGCCGCGAGAAGTGAGTTCTTCGTCGGGAGTTATAGCTATAGTTAATTTTCCAAGTGGATTACTATGAATAAATGCATAGATCAAAGCTGCAAGTGAGCCTTTTGCGTCGCAAGCGCCGCGCCCATAAATTGTGTCTTGATCGGTAGAGAAATGGAGGTGGGGGGGTACAGTATCTATGTGGGTATTTAGGACGATATGGGGCGATCCACTCCCTCTACTTGCAATTGTATTACCTGCCGAATCGACTAAAGGTTCAAATCCATGAGATGTGAGGGTATCTACAAGGAAAGTTCTCATTTCATCAACATCGTCGTGAGAGGGTATTTGTACGGATTTTTCGAGGAAAGATACTATATCAAAATTCGTCATGTCGGCGATATTTCTCCAGAGAATTGTTTTGTTGCAGGGCCTCTTAAAATCACAGAACCTGTTTTGTTGATAGTTACAAAGAGATCTTCCCCCCCTTCTTGATTTATGCGTATTGATTGATTGGGTTTAATTTGTTTGGAGTGGTGCAACACCGAAGCTATTGCACATGCACCAGTACCACAAGCAAGAGTTACCCCCTCCACTCCACGTTCGAAAGTTTTTTGTTTAAACCCATTTTGGATTTTTTGGGCAAATGTGACATTGGTTCCTTTTGGGAACATCTTGGAATGGCGAATATCGAATGCTTTTTTGAGTAAAATTGGATCGGTTATATCGTCCACAAATATTACAGCTTGAGTGACCCCTCCTGAATTGATTGCAGTAATATTTAGACCGAACATATCCCGATCTATGAAGGGAATATCGGAGGTGATGGGTACGCTTTTAGGTTCGAAAGTGGAAGGTTCCATTTCAACTTGTACATCGCCCCCAGAAACAATTTTGCAAGGAAGGGTCCCTACAGCGGTGTGCAGAATAATTTCTTCTTTATCCAAAAGCTCGCTAGCCCATTTTACTGCACATCTAGCGGCATTTCCGCACATGGGCCCAGTTGAACCATCTGGTTGACGTAAATCCATAGTAATTTGTGGAGGAGAGGAAGTAGGCTCAATTGTCAAAAAGAGAACTCCATCTGCCCCAATTCCATTTTCTCTGTTGCACTGAGTTATGGCAAATTCGGAACGGTCAGAGATTCTGTCCAGGTGTTTGTAAATGAGTATAAAATCATTCCCAGCGCCATGATATTTATCAAATGGTATCAAAACCAATCTGCCTCGAGTTCATGTGAGCAAAGATCCTCGAGTGCCTCTCTTTTTCGAATGAGACCTATATTATTTCCATCAATTGCCACGGTAGCAGACCGGGGGAACGAGTTGTACTGACTTTCCATTGCTTCGCCGTATGCACCTGCATTTCCAATAGCTAAAATGTCACCAGTGGCAGAAGCCTCGAGTTCTATATCAACTCCTAGGATATCGGCGCTTTCACAGATTGGACCGGTTACAGTGGTGTTTGGTAAGGGCGGATTAGTTTCGGTTGAAGAAATATTTTGAATATCATGATAGGAACCATACAAAGCAGGTCTAAGTAAAGTGTGCATTCCAGCATCTACTCCTACTATAGTGTGAGAATCTAGATTTTTGATTGTGTTAATTCTCGTAAGGAGTATTCCGGCATCTGCTACTAGATATCTGCCCGGTTCGAGGACAAGTTTTGCAGAAATGTCCCCTAAAGATTTCTGTATTTCGAGCGAGACTTTGGATAGATCCAGAGACTGGTCGTCGGGGTGGTATGGAACGCCAAAGCCCCCCCCTACATCGATGAACTCTAGATCAATTGGCGAAGATCGAGAGATATCTCCAAGTGTCCTGCAAAGACTTTGATGGACGTCCATGTCTTGGGGGGATATTCCACTCCCAGCATGGGCGTGTATTCCAACGATATCAAAATCATGAGAAGAATGAGATGAGAGTAAATTTATAGCTTGATCGGGGGAAAATCCAAATTTTGCGTCGGATCCTGTTGATACATATTTGTGGTGACCTGCCCCAGATCCGGTATTGATTCGAAGGCATATACGACCACGATAATCCCGCTCAGATAATCTACGGAGTGTATCGTGAGACCCAATATTTATTGTTAATCCAGAAAGGTTAACTGCAAAATCTAGATCAGAATCAGGAGGGTTTA
>CAWVSQ010000026.1:0-8154 GCA_963933005.1 uncultured euryarchaeote | reverse complement strand
ATAAAAGAATGGGACTGCCCAGATTTGAACTGGGGACCTCCACCATGTCAAGGTGACGTCATAACCAGACTAGACCACAGTCCCGTGTAGTTTTCTGGAACCTCTGGAGACAATTCAAAGTTTCGAATGGGTGGGGATGGAATTCTAGAATGATAAGGTGACGTCAGGACCAGAACATACCACAGTCTAGTGTGTGTTTTATAGTATTTCAGCAAGCAGAGGGGCTACAGAAACTTTGGTTTCGGGAGTGACAATGGTATCGGTTGTGTAGATAGCGTCTACTCCAGAATCAGATAACATTTTTCGTGCGCCTGGGACGAGTATTGCGTGAATGCAAGTGACAAATATTTTTTTTGCCCCACGGTCGCGCAAGATACTAGCAGATTTGCTAGTTGTAGTCCCAGTAGAGATTATATCGTCTACACAAATCACATCTCTTCCAGTTACATCCACAGTGCTAGGAGAAATGTGAACTTCGGTACTAGAGATACGTTTTTTTTCAAAATAATCAGTTTCGCCGCCCCCATAAGAGTCTCGGACGGATTCTGCTAATGAAATTGCTCCAGAATCGGGTGCTAGAAAAAGGGGATTTTCTAAATCATGGGGGAGAGTTTGTGCCAGAATGGGAGAAGCGTCGAGGGCAATTGCAGGTACACCGAAATAATCACATACTGTGTTTTTGTGAGGATTTACTATGATGACTTTATCAGTTCCAGTTCCTATTGATCGTGCCATTGCACGTGCTGATAAAGATTGTCCGGATTCGAAAACGGTGTCCTGGCGGGCGTATCCCATATACGGTAAAATCGTGGTTATGTTAGTTGCCCCAGCTTCTCGGACTGCGTCTTGAAGCTGTAGAAGTTCTAAATGATCGGATGCAGAACGGGTTGCTGCAACTATGATTCCCCGATCACCTTGGAAATTTGTTTGTACCATGAATTCTCCATCGGGGAAGGATTGGTGGGTGGTATTTCCAAGAGGTATTTTGGAATGGGAAGACAAAGAAGCTGCAAGAGAGGTGGATGCAGAACCGCTAATGATCATACAACTACTTTTTTGCGCTGATATTTAAAAACACGTGAACATAAGTTTTGATAAATTATTATTTCGAAGAGGCTGGTTTAAAAATTAAATATGCAAATAATATCACTGAGCTTAATTCAAAGATAATAGATGCAAGGGCGAATTGGTCGTATTGGAGATGTTCAAGAATTGTTAGAAATGTGGTATTGGGATGGAGGTGGAATATTAAATTTCCAGTAAGGGGATCAAAGATTGGATGCCCAAAAATATGCCACATGCAATACCCCACAATGTGAAACGACATAAAACTCAAACAGAAAAAATAAATTCGCTTCGAAAATGCATGGTCACGAAAAATGAATAAAACCGCCCAAATTGTAACTGCGGAGAGGGTAAGTGCATATGGCCTCCAATCCGAGAAAACACCAGATTGATAATATAATAAAATTCGAGGAGCCCCCCAATAGAAATGTAGTCCAGAGGCGAGTAAGGTCAGGTAGAAGGGGAGAAGTGGGAGAGTAAATTGCTGTTTAATTTTGGAAAGGCTCAACATAGATGTTAAATGGATTCCAGAGGAAATTGAGAATTCGGAGACCCATCGGAAAGCACATCTGCAATTTGATTGTGAAAACAAGACATCTTGCCGGTGTGGCATGCATTATTAGTTTGTGAAACAATATATAAAATTGCGTCCCCATCACAGTCTACGCGTATCTCATGGATGTGTTGGATATTTCCGCTAGTTTCTCCTTTTTTCCAGATTTCATTTCGACTACGTGAAAAATAATGTGCCAGTCCGGTTTCGCGGGTCAAGGATAATGCGGTGGAATCGGCATAAGCGAGCATGAGAACTTCATTTGTTTCTATATTTTGGGCGATAACAGGGACTAGGCCATTATCACCGAATGATATTTCGAAAGAGTTAGACACAGATAATTGGACGCGCAGGGTGTAGAAAGATATTTCCCTTAAATAACAGCAATAAAATTACTTTTTGAGTTTTGAAGTAAATCAGATTACTCTGTTTTGGAGATAGTCCAAATGTTTAGCATTGAAGATTATCTTTATTTCGTCGGACTCGGGAGAACCAATACAAGTGAGACGGACGTTGAGTTCTTCTACTTCGTCGTCTGAAAGAATTTGTTGCATGTCCATGTTAATCTCACCGGATTTTAATATGGCAGCGCAATTGGCACATGCACCTGCTCGGCAGGAAAATGGCCAATCAAATCCTTCGACTTCTGCAGCTTCAAGTATGTATTCTCCTTCATTGACATCAAGAGAACCATAATCTTCACTAGAGAGTCCAGCGTTGGCGGCTTTTTCGAAGAGATCGTCGTCGTCTATGTCCCATTCGTTGTCTGTTAATGCATCGTAATTTAGGTATTCGACTGTTGGCATTAAGTAGCTATCTTACGCGGGCATTGTTAGATCTTACTGTTCTGATCTCAATGAGATAGAAAACGGTGGCTTTACGTAATGTAAGACAAACCGAAACGCATGAACCCACTATTCGAAGTGATCCCAGCAATAGATATTCAAAATGGGAAGACTGTACAACTCGTAGGTGGTTTGAAGGGAACAGAAAAATATTATGGGGATCCGGTACAATGCGCGTTGCAGTGGGAAGAAATGGGTGCTAAAACGATACACATAGTAGATATTGATGGTGCATTTGAAGGAGAAATTAAAAATAAATCGGTAATAGAGAGGATTCTAGAAGAAATTAGCATATCAGTACAAGTGGGGGGAGGAATCAGAAGAGAAGAAAGAGTAACAGAATTAATAGAAATGGGAGCTGACAGGGTTATTTTAGGAACTGCTGCAATAGAAAATCCAAAATTAGTAGAAATGTTGAGTGAAAAATACCCAAAAAGCATCATGGTTAGTCTAGACTCAAAAGGCAGAAAAATAGTAGTAGAAGGCTGGGTGAAAAAAACTGATTTAGATCCGATAAAGGCAGCTAAAATGTATGAGGAATTGGGTGCGGTGAGTATTTTATTTACAGATGTAGATGTTGAAGGAAAGTTGGAGGGAGTGCGAGGGGGAGTGATTGAAGAAATGGCTAGATCGGTAGAGATACCGATTGTTGCTAGTGGGGGAGTAGCTTCTCTGAAAGACTTGGAAATATTTTACCGAGCGGGGGCGTCTGCAGCAGTTGTTGGGAGTGCATTGTATGAGGGTTCAATTTCATTTGAGGGAATAAAAGATTGGATCAAAGACATATAATCCGCATATAGTGTCCGCATATAGTATTTATTAAAATACATAATCCGCATATAGTGTCCGCATAAACAGAAATGTTTATGTAAGATACCAACTAAGTGTAGCGACATGCCAACTTGTGAATATTGTAATAAAAGTTTTTCAGAGAGAGGTATTGGAACCCACAGAAGGTGGTGCAAGAAAGGAGTTGTAGAAGACTCAAGTGTCGATATAGAGGAAGGGAAATTCTTGTTTGAAGCTAGAAAAACAAAGACAACGAGGAAAACTAAGGAAACCACCATAGAACTTTCATTGAATATAGATGGTCAGGGGGACTCAAATATAAATACGGGAATAGACTTTTTTGATCATGTATTGGAATCGTTTGCCACACATGGTTTGTTTGATTTGGACATTCAGGCAGAAGGGGATGTAGAAGTTGATGGCCATCACACGATAGAAGATGTGGGGATAGTGTTGGGCAAATCGTTTTGTGAAGCATGGGGAGACAAGGTGGGGATAAATCGTTTTGCTGAAAGGAACATCCCCATGGATGAATCTGTGGCTTCGGTAATTATTGATATTAGTGGAAGGCCATATTTCTCATTTGAAGGAACATTTAGTGAAGAACAAATAGGCAATTTCACGAGTAGCATGGCACCTCATTTTTTTAGGAGTTTTGCCATGAATGCAGGGGTTACATTGCATTGTTCTGTGAAAGGTGGAAATGCGCATCACGAAGTGGAAGCTTTATTCAAAGCTGTTGGTAAGGGGATTGACGATGCGAGTCAGAGAGATGGGAGGCGAGAAGAAGCCCCAAGTACAAAAGGAGAACTTTAGCCCATACGGCTAAGGCCCACGAGATTATAGGTAAATTAAAATGTTTGACATAATTATGCGGAAATTTAAAGGGAGCCC
The DNA here is from genome assembly GCA_963933005.1 of uncultured euryarchaeote. Taxonomy (GTDB): domain Archaea; phylum Halobacteriota; class Halobacteria; order Halobacteriales; family Hikarchaeaceae; genus Hikarchaeum. Next base: position 4,008 of record CAWVSQ010000026.1, on the reverse strand, counting down.
TAGTCAACAAGCTGTTATTCGGCTGTTATTAACTAGAGGGTTCTCTGTCAACGATACAGGGAGGGTAGTGTCAGGGACGATTGAAATTCCACATACCCAGATTGCAGGTGAATTGGGGATAGATCGAAGAGTGGTTGATTCGACGACGAATGCCATACTGCAAGATGTGGAATTAAAGCCAATTTTTCAAAATATTTCATCCATACCTAGCCTTAGGGATCTAGCCCCAGTACTGAAATTGTCGGTGTTGACCGTAGAGGTCAATGACGCGTCTAATCCAGGGATTGTTTCAATTGTCACGTCTTTGATAGCTAAACGGGGGATATCGATACGTCAAACAATAAGTGAAGATCCAGAATTTACAGATGATCCGAAATTGTATATAATTACAGATGAACAGTTTCCAGGGGAGTTGGTCAATGAATTGATATCACTAGATTTTGTTAAGAAAATAGGAATCGAATAGTCACAAAAGAAGTGATAATTTTAGTCTACGATTATGTCATCGTTACCGATGACTTGTTGAGAAATTTGCATTTCGGATTCATAACGGCGAATCCAGGAAGCAAAACAATCAGGGCACAGACTTTGTGAATCTACATCTCTTTGGTCGACTATTAATCGGACATTGCGAGAAAGGGCATCGGAGATTAATCTAGAACATCCATCACAGGGTTCTGAGTTGAACATATGAGGTAGTTGGTGTCAATATACATATGCCTTACTACCAGAAAGATTATAGAATATCTCCGAAGGTTGTATCTTAGTTCCCCACTTTATAGATAATTAATGCGTCCAGAATATGTCTCATACTTCGAACAGATAGAAGGTCAAGTGGAGAGGTGTTTATTTGTTGCTGAAAGGGCAAGAGAAATCGGAAGAGACCCTAGTTTGGAAGTGGAGATACCTGTCGCGAATGATATGGCAGGAAGAATAGAAAATCTACTGGGAATAAGTGGCATTTCAGATCGGATTAGAGAACTTGAAAAAAGTATGGGAAGGGAAGAGATAGCACTGGAATTGGCTAAAGATTTTGCAGAAGGAAAGGTTGGAGAATATAATACACATGAAGGAATAATTGAAGGTGCAATACGAACTGCCGTGGCTTTGTTGACAGAAGGAGTGGTTGCAGCTCCATTGGAAGGGATAGACAGAGTTGAACTCTGCGGCAATAGTGATGGAACTGAATTTGTTCGTATTTTCTATGCGGGTCCAATAAGATCTGCAGGGGGAACTGCACAAGCATTATCAGTGTTAGTCGCAGATTATGTTCGGACTATACTTGGCATTTCGAGTTATAAACCATTGAAAGAAGAGATTGAGAGGTACGCTGAAGAAGTTGAATTATATGCTAGAGAAACGAGTTTGCAGTATCTCCCATCTTCCGAAGAGACAAAATTTATTGCCCGGAATTGTCCCATAATGTTGGATGGCGAACCGACTGGGAAAATGGAAGTATCAAGTTATAGGGATTTGGCTCGTGTGAAAACTAACAAATCTAGAGGTGGGATGTGTCTTGTTCTTGCAGAAGGGATTGCTCTAAAAGCTCCAAAAATAAAGAGATATACATCTCAATTGAACGGGATTGAATGGCCATGGTTAAATGATCTCATTGAGGGTAAATTTTCAGAAGTTGAAGTATCTGAAAGTGTGGAAGAAACTGAAGAAGTTGTAAATGGCCCTAAACGTGCTAAACCAGAAGATAAATATTTACGAGATATAATTGCAGGAAGGCCTGTTTTTTCACATCCTTCTCGGCCAGGTGGGTTTAGACTTAGATATGGGCGGGCTAGAAATACAGGTTTGGCAACTATAGGAATACACCCGGTCACTATGCACATACTTGATGATTTTCTCGCCCCGGGGACTCAATTGAAAACAGAATATCCGGGTAAAGCAGCGGGAGTCGTTCCAGTAGATACCATAGAAGGTCCAACTGTGAAGTTAGATTCGGGACAAGTCCTCAGGGTGAAAACAATCGAAAAGGTTGTAGAAATCAAAGGAGAAATAGAAAGCATCATAGATTTGGGAGAATGTTTAATTGGTTTTGGTGAGTTTGTAGAAAATAATCGTAACTTATTGCCTTCATCTTATGTTGTGGAATGGTGGATTTTAGATGTTGAAAAAATGGGAATAAATATACAATCTTTGCTGGGTGATGAAGATATCAAGTTGGAAAATCCAACTGCCACTCAAGTAATAAAGTGGTCAAAAGAATTAAAAATCCCACTACATCCAAAATATACATATTTATGGCACGATATCACCCCAATACAATTTCAAGAGCTTAGTGAAGAGGTTTCAAAAGGACGTATATCAGGTGGTGTTTTATTTGTAAAATCGGACCCAAATATCAAGGAAACTCTTGAGTCTTTACTAATAGAACATAGAGAGTTAGAAGAAATTGAAATTAAAGATCCATTACCTTTTATTCTTTCTTTGGGGCTTTCTGAAGATCTAACGATGTTGTGGGAATCGCTAAGTTCGGAAGCTGGGGTATGGCAAAATTCTATGAAGGCCATTAATGAAGTCTCACCGTTCACTGTTAAAGAACGTGCACCGACGCGAATAGGTGGGAGAATGGGAAGGCCGGAGAAATCTGAATCGCGTACTATGAGTCCTTCAGTTCATACACTGTTTCCATTGGGAGAGTCTGGAGGGGATAGAAGAAATATATCTCTCGCGTCAAAATCATTCGAGCGTGTTTATGCAAAGAAGGGATTGATCAAAACTGAAATTGGTAAGAGGATGTGCTCTAGTTGTAATGTAGAAACTCATCGTTTTTCTTGTGAAGAGTGTGGTGGGAAATCATTTCCAGTGTATATTTGTGGAAAATGTAAATCGAGATGTATTCAGAATATTGGAGGGGTGGAGATAGAATGTCCTAAGTGTGGATCTAAAACCTGGCCTGAATTTTTTGACAGGATTGGGTTGGCAGAGATATACAAAGAAGCACTAGAAATGGTGGGAGAAAGAGAAAGTGCATTTGACATTCTCAAAGGTGTGAAGGTACTTACTTCTAAGAATAAAACCCCAGAGCCAATAGAAAAAGGAATTCTTAGGGCAAAACATAAGGTGACCACATTCAAGGATGGTACTATAAGGTATGATATGACAGACCTCCCAGTTTCTAGTTTTCGTGCTTCGGAATTGGGCGTCTCTATTGTGAAGTTGAAAGAGATTGGATATGAGTTTGATATTTATGGAAACCCATTAAAAGATGAAAAACAGCTAGTCCCGATACGGGTTCAAGATCTTATTCTATCTCATGGTGCGGCGGAGCATTTAAAACGTACTGCGAATTTCGTTGATGAACTATTGATAAAATATTATGGATTGGATCCATATTATAATGTTCAAAATAACGATGATTTGATTGGGAAATTGGTGTTGGGACTGGCGCCACACACTAGCGCTGGTGTTGTTGGAAGAATATTGGGATTTACAAATGCATCAGTTGGATATGCCCATCCATATTTCCATGCGGCTAAGAGAAGAAATTGTGATGGTGATGAAGATTGTGTGATGTTACTTTTAGATGGTTTATTGAATTTCAGTAGGAGTTATTTACCGGATAAAAGAGGAGGGAAAATGGATGCACCATTGGTTATGTCTGCCATTCTTAACCCAACTGAAATTGACGACGAGGCGCAGAATCTAGATAGTGTTGATAGATATCCACTTGAGTTCTACGAAGCGACCCTTAATTTTGAACATCCAGTCGATATAAATGTGAAACTTGCCAAGGACTCGATTGAAAGGGGCGAATTGTACGCAGATCTTTTACACACGCACGACACTTCAGACATAGCGTCGGGTCCGAGGTTGTCAGCTTACAAAACGCTAGGTCCCATGTTGGATAAATTGGATGCCCAACTAAATCTAGCAAGAAAAATTAGAGCTGTTGATGAAACAGATGTTGCTGAACGGATTATAGAGTATCATTTCCTTCCTGATCTTTTGGGAAATCTTCGTGCATTTTCACGTCAAGAAACCCGCTGTCCAACG
>CAWVSQ010000025.1:0-8166 GCA_963933005.1 uncultured euryarchaeote | reverse complement strand
AGTTCTACACGAATTCTTTCATTCTTACCTTTATCACATATCTTGGAACGAATGGCGGGACATTTCTTGATGCTTCAAAGCGGCGCAGCAATAGCTTATGCAGAGAGTCCCGATACACTCAAAGAAGACTTTCTTAAAGTCCGCCCAACCGCAGGATCTAGTGTCCCCCGCGTATATGAAAAAATGTACGTTGCCATGCGAGATCAGGCCTCTGCTTCATCCGCAAAACTACGTATTTTTAATTGGGCAGTTAACATCGCCAAACAAAAAGCATATTCAACCAAGTTAAACCCCCTCCTCTCTCTCAAACATGCCGTAGCAAACAAACTTGTTTATTCCAAAGTCAAAAGCGCGCTTGGGGGCAACATCCAATTTTTAATCAGTGGTGGGGGGAAACTCTCTAAAGATCTATGCGCACTATATCACGGTGCTGGAATTTTAGTTTTGGAGGGGTATGGTCTATCTGAAACTTCTCCTGTTATCACTGTTAATCACCCCGACGCACCACGTATAGGATCTGTCGGCCCTCCTTTATCAAATCTCGAAATTAAAATAGACCCCACCTCTGGAAAGGATTCTGAATTTTCAACCTTAGGTGAAGTTGGAGAACTTCTCGTTCGTGGCCCTAGTGTTTTTTCTGGATATTGGAATAAACCCAAAGAAACAAAAGAATCCTTCGATGGGGATTGGTTCAAAACAGGAGATCTGGTCCTACTAGAGCCTGATGGTTATGTAACATTTTTAGAACGTATCAAAGAAATATTAGTTCTTTCAACTGGGAAAAATATAGCACCAACTCCCTTGGAAGATGCGCTCGTACAAAACGAGTTTATAGAGCAAAGCATTGTCATCGGGGATGAAAAGAAATTCATCAGCGCTTTATTAGTCCCAAACGTCACAGCTCTACAATTATTAGATGGGTCTTCTACTCAAGATGCAGGCAATTTAAACACGGATCAAAAAACAATCGATCATTTTTCCAAAATCATAGATGAAATTAATTTAAATTTTGAACCCCACGAACAAATCAAACAATTTCGTATCATTCCCGAAGAATTCACAGAAGAAAATGATCTATTAACCCCCTCTCTCAAAAAGAAACGGAGAAATATCCTGGATAAATATACCAAAGAGATTAAAAGTATGTATTCTTGAATAGTGACTTCAATTTTCCACACTTTCACCTTCCCAATTTAATATGATCGAGTCAAACCTAATTACCATATTTGCAGTTATAATCATCGCAGGAGTAATAGCCCAACTCATCGCGGCTAGATTTTCAATACCTAGTGTAGTTTTTCTATTAACCTTCGGTGTCCTACTCGGCCCCTATGGAATTGGCCTCCTCAATCCACTATCCTTTGGGAATGCTTTAAATGATATCGTGGGGATATCTGTGGCAATAATTATCTTTGAAGGTGCATTCCATATCCGAATAAAAAAACTCCTTAAAGTCCCCACGGAGACGGCAAGACTTCTAACGATTGGAGCAGCTGTCTCATTAATTGGAACTGCCGCACTCGTGCATTATTTACTCCATGTAAACTGGATGGTTTCTTTACTTGTTGGTTCTTTGTTGATCGCCACTGGTCCAACTGTCATCATGCCAATTTTAAAAGTGGTCCCCGTACGACAACGGGTCGCTACAATCCTAGAAACAGAAGGGATAGTAAACGATGTTACTGCTGCAATTTTGGCTATTGTCTTTTTTGAAGCAATATTGATGAATACAAGTTCTATTTTCGACCTTTTTCCAATTTTCATTCTTAAACTTGGGGTTGGACTTTTGGTTGGTATTTTAACCACACTTGCTTTACTAAATTTCCTCAAATTATCTCTCATTCCTCCTTCAAACGCCCCCCAGCTAACTCGATTATTGGTTTTAATGGTTGCAATCGCCTCGTTTGCAATTTCAAATTACATCACTCCTGAATCTGGAATAGTCGCAGCAGCCACTGCGGGACTTATGATAGGAAATTCTTCAATCTCCTACGAACGTGAAATTTCTGAGTTTAAAGGAGATATAACTTTGTTAGTTCTTTCTTTTATTTTTATAATCCTGGCAGCTTTGCTCGACCTACAAATTCTATTGTCCCTAGGCATTTCTGGAGTATTGGTTGTGGTCCTCATCATGGTCTTTGTCCGATCTCTATCTGTTTACCTTTCAATAACTGGAAATCGATTCACCCTGGCTGAAAAAATATTTATGATGGCGGTGGCCCCTCGTGGAATCATCCCCGCATCAATATCTATGTTATTCGCTATACATCTCCAATCTCTGGGCCTCATCCGTGAAGCAAACGTAGTGGTTGGAACTGTATTTCTGGTCATTTTCACAACAGTTTCATTAGAAGCCGGCTTTTCTAGATATATAGCAGAATATTTAGATGTGATACCTATGCGTGTAATAATCATTGGAGGCGGGCGAGTAGGGCGATCCCTTTCTTCCCGCCTATCTGACCGTGGTGAGAGTATTTTGATTATAGAACAAGACGAAGCTCAGATTGAATCACTATCCTCTGGTGGCTTTTCCGCAGTACTTGGAGATGGGACCCGTATAAAGACCCTAGAAAAAGCCAAAGCAAACAATGCAAAAATACTTATTGCGGCCACAGGAGATGATGGGGCAAACCTTCTGATATCTCAATTAGCCAAAAATGAATTTGGTATTGATACAATCTTTTCTAGAGTTAATAATCCTGATAACGTACCCCAATTTGAAGATATGGGTGTAATAGCAGTTTCATCTTCCCATGCCACTGCACTTGCAATAGACAACATAATCGAGCGACCTGCATTAAACGCATGGATGACCGAACTAAGCCGCACAGGAGATGTACAAGAAATAATATTAACATCTTCCCAATTCACCGGAAAAACAGTTAGTTCCATTGCTTCTACTCTGCCTTCTAGCTGTCTAATAGCACTCATTAGACGTGGTAGTGAAGATATCATTCCCCATGGAGATTTTACCCTAGAACGTGGAGACCACATCACACTCCTCGGACGAAAAGAAGATGTAAAAACAGCAATAAAACTTTTCCACCCCCACGACTAGTCTTTATTAACTTCCACTAAAATATTTGAATGAAGTTGCCCATTAGAAGCCAACAGTTCGTTGACGTTGTCAATTTCGAAATCTAATATATATTCTTCACCATTTTTCTTAGTAACCCTTCCTCCTGCACACTTAACTATCAAGATACCTGCCGCAACATCCCATGGATTTGTATCCCACTCCCACACAACATCTGCACTCCCACACGCCAAGTACGCTAGATTGATCGCGGCAGAACCATATCTTCTCACTCCCTTGACCACTGGATATAAACTCGATAACAATTCCCCTTTTGGATCGTGACCTGTTATCAACATACTTTCCTGAATTTCCTCTCTATTCGTCGTCTTAATAACATTTCCATTAACCATTGCATTCCCCCCTCTCACGGCAGAATACAACTGATCAATTTCCGGAATGTAAATGACCCCGACCAACGGATCATTTTCTTCCAACAAAGCAACAGAAACAGAATAATTGGGATTTTTATGTATGAAATTCCCAGTCCCATCCAACGGATCTATTACCCACCTATACTTTGAATTATTATCTTCCCAAACAGTTTCCTCCGATATGATATCGTGATCTGGAAATTTATTTCGAATTAAAGATGTGATTATATTTTCAGAAAGATAATCTGCCTCTGTTACCTTCCCTCCTTTTGGATTTTCAAATATCTCTATCTCTTCTTTTCGATGCAATTCTCTAAGAACGTCTCCTGCACCCACTGCAGCGTTTCTAGCTAGTTCTAAAGCAACCTCTTCAAATGTTTTTTCCTCATATTCATTTTTTTGATTCGCTTCTCCCCCTTGCCCCCCAATTCCCCATCCCAAATTTGTTCCCAATCTATCAAAAAATCCTCTACTTTGAGATGTCTTAATGAGATATGCTGGCATTTTTGAACCGGTAATCGTGATCACTTTTTTGGTCTTAAGTAAATTTGTAGCCCTCCCCCCGTCAACCAACACATAAACTTCAGTATCTGGTATTATTTTGAGCTCTGTTCCTGCCCCAAAAACCAACGGGCGCACTCCTATATTATGTGTGTGTAGTGGTGTCAACTGAATCGTTTCATTTAACATAGGATAATGTATTGGTCCACCCGCTGACAGAGAAAGCCCTGTAGACCCCGTGGGAGTTGTCACTGCAATGCCTGTGCCATCATATTTTCCTATATGTTCTTCTCCCACAAACACATCAATTGAGCTGATTTTCCTTTCAGTTGGTTTTTTTGGCCAGACGTGACCTATGACCACTTCATTAAGTCCGTCTGCTTCAAAAGAATCAACCTTAACCGAAACCCTTTGAAGTTCATCAATATGTGACCCTCCTTGGAAAATTTCTTCCAATGCGTCAAAAATTCCTTCCGGCTCCACACGAGCTAGAAATGACAACGTCCCCGAACCCACCCCAATAAATGGAATTTTTCTAGGTGAAAATATCCTTACCCCCTCTAGAAATGTCCCATCCCCTCCGATAGTAATCCCGATAGTTCTCCCTTCCCACTCACCACCATTCTCATCAATATTTTCTCCAGTTTGAACTGCCAAAAACTCAATACCTTCTTTAGAAGCCCATTGTTTTATATTTTCAACTTGATTTTCACATCCCTGTCTAGAAACAACAATTATTTTCTTCGTCGCAATGAGTCTATTCCCTTCCATTATCTAATCTCTATCAAATATCATGGCAGCCCCTTGTCCCAACCCTACACACATAGTCGCCAAACCCCTCTTTACACCTCTCCTATTCATTTCGTGAATCAATGATACTGGCAATCTAGCACCACTAGCTCCTAATGGATGACCAATTGCTATGGCCCCTCCATTTACATTGAATTTTTCCTCTGGTATTTTTAATTCACGCTGGCAGTGTAGACACTGGGATGCAAATGCCTCATTCAATTCAACTAGATCGATATCTCCAATTTGTTTGTCAACACGGGACAGTAATTTTTGTGTGGCTGGGACGGGCCCAATCCCCATCAAACGTGGATCAACCCCCACAACAGTATGGCTATTTATTGTTGCCAATATTTCCAAATCCCTCTCCTTTGCAAAACTATCACTAGTTATCATCACCAATGCAGCGCCATCTGAAATCTGAGAAGAATTACCTGCTGTAACCGTCCCATCCCCTCTGAATACTGGCTGCAATCCCCCGAGCTTTTCTATAGATGTATTTTCTCGAATCCCCTCATCTTCATCTTTTATTTCACCTTCCACTTCTATTGGGACAATTTCTTCTTTAAATTTACCACTTTTAGTCGCAGAATTTGCTCTTTCATGACTTCTAAGTGCATACAAATCTTGATCTACCCTCGAAATGTTAAATTCTCCCGCGACAGCTTCTGCAGTCATGCCCATTTGCAATTCAAATATATTGTATTTTTGCATAAATTCTGGATGTATTTTGGCAAATGAAGAAGCTTCATCCATGGGAACTCGGGTCATATGTTCTACCCCTCCTGCAATCACACAATCCCTCTGACCTGCACTAATTGCATCACTGCCTGTCATTATGGCTTGCATAGAAGACGCACACCACCTGTTGACTGTAGTAGCAGGCACGCTTTCCCCCAATGAAGACATTAACCCAATAATTCTAGCTATATTATTATCTTGCTCCCCCCGCTGCATTGCGCATCCCCATATGAGGTCATCAACTTCTTTCGATTCAACTTCTGTTGTTTGGAGAACCTTATTTATGATCTCGATAGACAGATCTTCCGCCCTCGTACTTGAAAACATGCCATTTCTCTTTCCCTGTGGAGTTCTCATGGCCGCAACGACAACTGGCTTGATTTTAGTACTCATTACACTAGTTTAAACAGATTCTCTGAACATAAACATCTCTCCTTTTTACTACACCAATCTCGATGTACTTATCAGCCCTTGAATACTACTTCCTGGAGAATGAATGATAGCACTGTCGCCATTGTTGAGCTATTACTGACAGCGAAACATTACACCGAACTATCGAATTTGACCCCCGAAGATTTGCCTCCTCAAATCAGGAAAGCATTTGATAAAAAAGGCGAAATAAAACGCCCACTTTCGATAACCGAGAGCATAGCTAAAAAAGCAACAGGGATTGAGTTACCTTGGGATTCTATCAGCGATTTAATGTTCACCACAAAAGATAATTTCAGTGGAGAAATGAGTTTAACCCAACTAGATCTTGCAGAAAAATGGTTCATAAAAAATACAACCAAAGATCTCATCCTTACCAACCCCACCTTGTCATACGTTTTTCAAGAAAATGCTTCTCTAGACATTTCTTATGGGGACTCTAGCACCTCAAACAGACCAATCCAAGCTGACCGTTTTTGGATCGATAGTCTCTTATCTGAATATTTCAACGAAGATGATCAAGAAATGCTAGATCTAGTTGATATAAAAGCACCAGAAGAAATAGAAACAACCCTGCCCGATCTAGTATTGACTTCCAACCAAACAGACGAGCTTGAAAAAATTCGCATAGCGATAAAAAACCGTGATTATCTGGCCGAAATTGGACTTCGAGAAATTGGGAAATTATTGTTTATAGGCCCCCCTGGAACTGGGAAAACCTCAGTTGCACGTGCATTAGCACACTCCCTTAGTTTGCCTTTTGTTGAAGTAAAACTCTCAATGATGACAAGCCAATATTTAGGTGAGACTTCCAAAAACATAGACCGGACATTTGAAGTTGCCAAACGTCTGTCACCTTGCATTTTATTTGTAGATGAATTCGACTCAGTCGCAAAAACTCGAAGGTCGGACGAACACGCGGCACTAAAACGCGCTGTAAACACATTACTCAAAAGTATAGATGAAATAAGCCTCGTCCGAGACGAAGTTCTCCTCATTGGGGCAACAAACCACCCTGACCAACTTGACACTGCTGCTTGGAGGAGATTCGATGATATAATCCACTTCCCACTTCCCGACGCCAATATGCGGCAAAAAATATTTGAAGTCACCACAAAGTACATGTCAATTGATAGTTTTGATCCATCCGCTCTTGCAGATTTGACGGAAGGACTTTCTGGAAGTGACATTAGACTCGTCCTACGAGAAGCCGTACTAGAGGCATTAAGTGAAGATAGAACTATTCTCAACCAAAAAGATCTAGTCGACGCAGTCGCCGCAATTGGAAAACGCGATCTCCTTAAAAGTATGCCCCTTGAATAAGTCTTACAACCCCTCTCTATCAGAATATTCTTACAATAACAGCTAGTTATATACCCACGGACAATCTGAGTTTATTTGGATAAGGCTACGCAATCTTCCTCTCCCCGGACAGATTGGGCCATATCCTACATGAGTGGTTTGGTGGAGTTTTGTCATGATCCTCCTCAAATTTTACCACTCTATTAATAATCTCTTTAAATGGTTCCTTAAAGTTCGAAATCCTTTTTCTTACTCTCTGCCCATTCAACAATAAGCCGGTTTAGCTCAGCCTGGGAGAGCACTCGACTGAAGATCGAGCCGTCCGTAGTTCAAATCTGCGAACCGGCATTTTTATTCGACAATAAAAATAGTTGTTACTCTCTCCTCCGTAGGAAAAAAAATCGACAATAAAAATAGTTGTTACTCCTTTATTTGTAGAAAAAAAGAGCGGGTTGCCGCTCGGAACTCAGAAGAGTTCTTCAAAGAGTGGCAGGAATGCTGCCGGCTCTTGAATGTATGTCTTTCCACCGTATACTGGGTTGTTGTACGCGTATGGTAAAATAACCTGGTCGGATGGAATGAACGCAGCGAAATCTGCGTGTGCAGATGCAGATGGTCCGTGGGCCGGTGTACGGCCTGTATCTGCAATTTTCTCTTGTCCATCTTCAGACATGAACCACGCACAGAGAGCTTCTCCTGCATTTGGGTTAGGAGCGCCAGCTGTCATGTGGAGTGGAACCATTGAGGACAATGCAGGGTCGATCCACTTGAGTTTAAGCGGAATAGCTTGACCTTCTGCTGTCTGTCCAACAAGGTCGTTTATGTATGTGTTACAGAGAGCTTTCTCTCCGGAGACACACACATTGTAGGCACCAGTGTTACCAGTGGTAAACTGTGGTTTGTTTTTCATGAAGTCTGCTGCCCATGCTCTCATCTTGTCTTCTCCCCATAGGC
>CAWVSQ010000024.1:0-8307 GCA_963933005.1 uncultured euryarchaeote | reverse complement strand
TGGTAGTAGTGGTTCAGAGAGTTGACACAGACATGGGACAGCTTAGAGAAATTGCAAATGCGATAGTGGAGGAAGGAAAGGTTGCAATACTAGGTAGTGGGGACGGGGGAGCTAAGATAATTGTGGCAGTTCCAAAAGATGGAAAATTAAATGCAGATAAAGTGATGAAAGAGTTGGCAAAATTAATAGGAGGAAAAGGTGGGGGTTCAGCAGAGTTTGCGCAGGGAGGGGGTCCAGAAGTAGATAGACTCGATCAAGCATTAGAATTGGTGGAAGATATAATAACCTCAGATGACTAGTTTAAGGAATTAATTTTTTTTGGAGAAGTACGAACACGACGGGAGTTGAACCCGCGACCATCGGATGACTCCCCCCGACACTATGCGTGAAGAGGATAGAAGTCCGACGCTCTGTCCAGGCTGAGCTACGTGTCCTATGCGTACTAGTGCTTTCAAGGAACAAAAATAGCAGGGTTCAATGTCAATAAGTAAGAGATATTAAGCTCGTACAAAATAAAAGGACATTATGGATATAATTGGGATAGTTGGACTCCCAGGAAGTGGGAAAACGGAGATATCTAATTATGCTCGTGAAAAGAACATACCAGTCATATCGATGGGAGATGTTATTCGAGAGGAATGTGTGAAGAGGGGATTGAATCCTGCAGACTATCACGGAAAAATTGCAAAGAAAATCAGAGAAGAATTGGGGATGGATGCAATAGCAAAACTGACTGTTCCCTTAATATATGAAGTGATAGAAAATGAAAATAAAATTGTAGTTGACGGCATAAGATCTGGAGAAGAAGTAGAAGTGTTTAGAAGAGAATTCGAAGGAAAATTTAGACTAGTTAAAATTGAATCTCCTTTCAAAATGCGTTTGGATAGGGTCAGAGACCGGGGGAGGGATAATCCGGAAATAGAAACATTAAGCGAAAGAGATGACAGAGAATTGGGATTTGGGTTGAAAGATGCGATGGAGAGTGCAGAAATTGGAATAGAAAACTCAGGAACAATTGAGGAATTGCAATTTAAAATTTCAAAATTGATTATTTGAGATCATATCAAGAAGATGATGGTTGTTAAAAGTACAAGTATGCCGAAAACGTCGCATAGGTTGGTCACAGTGGGGATAACTACGTCGTCGGGGTCAAGTTTTAGTATATATGAAATATAAGTAGTAAGTAAAGCAATTATTGCTGTGAAGATGGAAATGAGTATGCCACTAATAGTGGTGATTAAAACTACCTGAGATAGACCTAGTAGAGGTTCGAAAACTATAGTTGTGATCGCCCATGTGGCCACCCCGATAAGAGGGAAAATGGTAATTGAAAGTGCCATGGTGGAGAGGATGTTTCCAGTTAAATGATAGTTACTAGCTTTGAATTCTAGGAGTCCTAGATGGAATGCTGTTGAGAGTCTAGCTGAGAGAGTGCTGCCGAGGCTGCCAGCAGTTCCTATGATAACAGGGACTAGTACCAATAGTGACGGATAATGGAAGAGAGTAGACTCGAAAGAAGACAAAACTAATCCCATAGATATCTCAAGAGAGGTAAGAGCTGCCAAGACGGGTAACATTGTTTTAGTGATTGATCGTACAGACCAGGTCATATCAGCCACCCCCCATGATTATTTTGACAGCGAGAAGTAGAAATGAGAGCCCAAAAATATCACCTATGGTTGCAACTAGAGGTCCTACAATAGTATCAGGATTTAATCCGTTTCTATAGGCAGCAAAAATAACAGAGATAACAGCGGTGATAAGTACTATTCCAGAAAAGATTCCTGCTATCAAGGCTATTGAAAGTAGAATCCGTAGAGGGGCAACAGGTTCAAATAAAAAAGTAAGTAAAAAATAGGCGAATATCGCCCCTATTGCTGCTGCAAATAATGCATTTATAAATGATGCAAAAACCGCAGCGTTGACTCTAGGGTCTGAGAAAGAAATTTTTGGTTCTATGAGGCCCTGGTGGAGACCTGTGGAGATTCGTGCTCCAAGGGATCCGTAGACATTCCCTCGTATAGCTAGAAGAGCAGGGACTAAAACCAATAGTCCAGGTATTGCCTGCAACTCTGTTTTCATGCCTCCAAGAATCAAACCTGCAATGATACCGCCAAAGCTACTTAGAACGAGAGCTGGAAGGCCCTCAAAATAGGCTTGACGGGTAAGTCTCCGGAGGTTCATTTTGATCATCTCCATCTAACATATTGTCCAAGAAGAGTTGGGATTGTTAAAACGACACCGTATTGCGATTTGAACGATAAAACAGTAATTACTTGAATAAATCTATATTATCCATCCCACCACTTTTCTGCATTCGCTTCATAAGACGTTTTAAATCGCCCTGACCGAGACCTTGCATTTGTTTGATTCCTTTTTCCATATTTCGATGTTGGGAAAGTAACTCCCTAACTTCATCTTCACTTACACCAGCACCCCGGGCAATGCGTTCTATCCTACTAGCCCCAATAGTTCGGGGGTTTTTTAATTCAGAGGAGGTCATGGAGTTCATGATGATATCATAAATTACCAATTTATCTTTGGTTAAATCGACTGCCTCGGTGGGAATTTTATTCAAAGCTCCTTTTCCAAAACTAGGCATTAAATCAAGAATTTGATCTAGTGGGCCCATTTTATTCATGGCACGCATTTGCCGGCGCATGTCTATAAGTGTAAATGGGCCTTTCAGCAAGGACATTGGATCCCACTCATCGTCCTCATCTGCGAATTCTTGCATAGCACGCTCGAGCCTCTCTGTGAGTTGTTTAAGGTCGCCCATACCAAGCAATCGAGAAATGAATCCATTTGGTTCGAATCGCTCGATGTCTTGAACAGTCTCGCCGGCACCTATGAAAGCTATAGAAGTATTGGTTTCGTGGACTGCGGTGAGGGCACCTCCTCCTTTTGCAGTTCCATCAAACTTGGTTATGATCACTCCGTCTATGCCGATTGCCTCATGAAATAGTTTTGCTTGATCTTTTGCCCCTTGACCAAGAGCAGCATCGATTATTAGAAAAGATCTATCAGGTTTTACAGTAGCTTCTATTTGTTTGAGCTCGGTGATGAGATCATTTTCGAGGGCATGCCTTCCGGCTGTGTCGATAATCTGAATATCAGTGTCTTGGGTCGCTTTCATCCCAGATTGAAGTATTTCGAACGGATCTTCAGAGTTGGGATCGCCATAGAATAGTACTTCGGCTTTTTCAGCCATTTGTTTTGTTTGGGCATAGGCCCCCGGGCGGAAGGTATCTGTTTGGATTATTGAAGAAGAAAGTCCTTTTGTGGAGAACCATCGGGCTAGTTTTGCTGCGGTTGTCGTTTTTCCAGACCCCTGCAATCCAACTAATAGGATTTTTTGAGAACGGAGAGGAATATCAGAGCTATCTCCGATAAGACTAACAAGTTCCTCGTATACTATTTTGAGAATGTGATCACTTGCAGATGCCCCAGGAGGCGGATCTTGATTACTAGCCCGTCCCCGAATAGAGTCGGAAAGAGACATGACTAGTTCGACATCAACGTCAGCTCCTAGAAGGGCCCTTTGGATATCTTTGATAACTTCATTTAATTCTTCTTGAGAAATACGTGAGTTTCCTCGAAGTTTATCGAGAGATTCTCGTAATGAATTTCCAAGGTCTCCAAGTACCATCGATAAGGGTAGATTTCAGAGCTTTAAATCATTGTCAGTGTGAAAGATAGAGAAAAGGGATGCTGGTTATTGTTTGTGTGTGAAGATCATGGGGGATCCACTGGGAGTTGTGGTGATGCATAGGTTCATAGGTTCGTCTAGATTGAGACTCGTCAGATCCTTTTTGCAAATTAGGAGATTGTGGAAAGGTTTGTCACAAGATGGGCAAGCTATTGCAGTGGTGTTTTGATATGTCTTTAGGGCAGCATTTTCATGCCGAGGTGTCAAGAATGATAATAACTCCTCGAATTCAGTCATGATAGTTGAATGGGTTGGGAAAAATAAATCAGTTACTCTAAAATTCTCTCGCAGGAGGAGTAGTACATACGAAGGGTTAATCTAGCAAGTTATCAACAAAGGTAAGCGAATTGAAAGGCTCTAAGTCTTCGTATTTTTGGCCAGATCCAAAGAAAAGTATTGGTTTTTTTATAGCGTGGGTAATCGAAATTGCGGCCCCTCCGGAAGTATCCGCGTCAATTTTTGTTAAAATGACCCCATCGATAGGTGCCATATCATTGAAATCTCGAGCCCGGTTGACAGCATCTTGACCTGCTATTGCTTCGTCAACAAAGATAGTTAGATCGGGAGAAACTACACGGTTGATTTTTTCTAGCTGAGACATGAGATCTTTATTTGTGTGGAGCCGGCCAGCGGTATCACATAGGACTACATCTATACTATGTGCTTTTGCATATTCTACTGCGTCGTAGAGGACTGCGGTGGGGTCTCCACCTTGTTGATGGGTGATGAGTTTCTTTCCTAGGGCTTCAGAATGAACATTTAGCTGTTCGTTTGCCCCTGCACGGTAAGTATCTCCATTTGCTAGCACGGTAGAATGTCCTATAGAATCGAGAAAGTGGGCGAGTTTGGCTAGAGTTGTGGTTTTTCCGACTCCATTTACACCGACAAAAATTATTACTGTTGGAGAAGAGTTTGAAGATAAAAATGATTCGAAGTCAAATGTACTTTCGTCTAACACTGAAAGTAATGCTTTTTTTAGAGTTTCTTCCACGACACTTTCCACCCCAGTTGTTATTTTTCGAGTAGTCCCAACTAAATCTTGACGGACTGCATCGATTATTGCTTCGGCAACACCTAATTCTACATCAGAAGATAGAAGTGATAACTCAAGTTTTTGGAGAGGGGTGGAAAGATTTTTCTGATCAAAAATGGACTTTCCTTGTGCCAAAGAAGAAGCTTTACGGGTGAGGTTAATTATTTCAGAAGAAATTTCATCATTGGTGTCATTCTCAGACGGATCTTCCGTTTCCGGGAGTGAATCGGTGAAAGTAGATTTTATTTCTTTCCTAAAATGTTTAAGAGAAGATTTCAGACTTTCAAACATATTCTAGTTGGTCTTGTATAGCCGCATCCCATCTTGGATTATTTTTTCTGCCAATACTGCACATTTAATACGCATAGGAGTTACTTCAACTCCTAATAGTTCTATGATATCATTCCGGTCCATTTCATAAATTTCATCGATTGTTTTTCCTATGGCAACTTCCGAAAGCATACTAGCTGATGCTTTGCTTATTGCACATCCTTCCCCTCTAAATGCTATGGCAAGAATGGTGTTTTCTTCATCGTCTAATTTAATATCAAATGTATATTCATCGCCACAAGATATATTTTCACCAGTATGAGTAAATGTTGGATTTTCCAATGCCCCATAATTACGTGGATATTTATAATGGTCTAGAATTTGCTGTCGGTACATATCGGCGCCCAAAGACATATTCGCATTGGGTATGCCCTTGAGTAGTAAAATATTTATGATTACTTCGCGGCGTCAGTTAATCCGAAAGAAAACCAAGTGTTTCTTCAATTCGTCCGAGCTCAGGCCCAGTAGTGTTCCCTCCTGAAACATATCCATGGGCATTGGCAACTAGTCCAGATCCAATCAAAGGACCACCGTAATTGATAGATCCAACATTAACTGGAGTTCCAAAATGATTTTTTAACTGATTAAGTTCTGTGTCAGAAGTCAAAGGGGGACAGAGTACCCCTTTATTGGTAGCCGCAGCCGCAGTTCCCACAGTTGGGATTCCTGCAATAGTGCAACGAATCACAGGGACGTTAAGAGTCTGTTCGATTGTGGATATGGCCTTATCACTTAAGTACCAATGGGCACAGGCTCCGTTGTCATTTGCTAATATAATATTTCCAACAGCGTTGATATTTCCAGGAATTTCGGCGAGTGGCAAATCTATTTCAGAAGTTATGTTCTCTCGCTCGGGTTTTGTTAGTTGGGAGCTCACAAGAAGGCCAGAATTATTACCACATAGAAGTGCACCGGTAGTGATAGACCCACCTATTGTTGTTTCGATGAGATCTACTTTTAATTCAGAGCACAAGCTGTCAAGTAGAGCCTCATCTAAATTAGGTCTGGCAAAAAGATAATCATCTGTCGCTGTAAGGAATACGCCTATACAAGACGCACTGGAAATATTAGTCCGAAACACGGCTAAGCTGCATGCTCCGCCTCGACTACTCGGAGTCCATCTTCTTCAAATAAAGCTGCACGAACGCGTATTTTTGGAGGGGGGTTCTTTTGGCCGCGGGCCCAGACTGTCTTGTTGATTGAGGGGTCGAGCCTAATTTCGTCGAGTGAGACTTTAAAATGTTTTGATAAGTACTGCCGGATTAAAGACATGGCTTTGTCTGCACGTTTGTAAGACGGAACTGCCTTTACGTCACGCAGGGGGATCGTGACAACTCGTTCGTCGAAGTTACTTGTGCTCATTCGTCTGTATTACTAAGGCGCCAATGACGTCGTTTTGGATTGTTAATAGTTCCTCGGTTGGTTTTTAAGATAACCCAAACAGGGACTCGACTATTCTGACGATCAAGCTTGGCTAATCTTTTTTTCTTAGCTTTAGATTTCTTGACCATGGATGAGGTGTATCTATTGCCTAGTGTACTAAAACGCTATCCTTTCTGTTCTATGGCGAATTGACCGAGTGAAATTATGTACAGAGGGTCCTACAGATGGGAGAAGTATAGTGAAAATGGAGGTCGTAGAGCTTAACTTTAGGGCAAACATAACAGGGATATGGCTGGACGGGAAGAAGACAAAAGTTGGCGAAAAGAACGTGGAAATGAGAACCCATATGAAGGGTTTGACTTAGATCCCAAAGTGTTAACAGTAGACATGGATCCTAGATACATAGATCCGGTTGATTCTCACGTGTTGCCAGACTTACTAGATGAATCTACAATACCAAAAGATCTAGTTGAAGTTGATGTTTTGATGGATATTGGATTGTCATATATCATGATAGATAGATTTGAACAAGCAATTGATTCATTTTCACGGGTTATTTGGTTTACAGAGGATAATGAAATTCTCCAAGAGGCATGGGTAAACAAGGGTGTTGCACACTCAGAATTAGAAGAATGGGATGAAGCCATAGGATCATTCAAAGAAGCAATAATAACTGATGAAAGGGGGAAACATATTGCGACTGCAGAAAATAATCTTGCGTTTGCATTGTGGGAATTTGGGAAAGATGAAGAGGCAATGGAACACGTCGAAAGGGCCATTGAGGCAGATGAAAGATTTGCAGAGGCCTGGTACAATAAGGGATTTTTCTTGAATGAGAGGGGATTATTTGATCAAGCACTATATTGTTTGAATAACGCAATTGGACTAGGATATCGGAGTGTAGAGGTACTCCAAGAAAAACTTCGTTCGTGTGATGGGCTTGAAGATTATGAAGAGGGGGGAAGAGTTAGCGAAGCAATTGAATTGATGATGGAGAAATAAAATAGGGAATATAAAAATAAAAAATGATTCTAAAAGAGAGAATGACAAGTCAAGGATTGTTTGTTTCCTTATGCGATAGTGGAATAATGGGAAAAACTTTCAAAGAAGGTGAAATTTCATTGACAGTTACAGAATCATTTTATAGAGGAGAGGAAGCCGAAGAAGAAACTATTAAAAAAAGTTTAAAAAATGCGAATATAGCAAATATTATGGGCATAGAATCAGTTAGAATTGCAATAGAAACTGGGATAATTAGTGAAGATCATGTTATGAAAATTGGGGAAGTTCAACATGCACAATTTGTACGCCTATAAAAGGGATCGTGGATAAAATATAGTCAGGATCGAAGGAGTGTTATCGTTTCGGGTTAAATCGAGGATATAAGATATGGTAGGGTCAAACATACTAGATACGGAGAAAATAAGGAAGGATTTTCCAATACTAGATACAGAAATTAGAGAAGGAGTTCCACTAGTATACCTTGATAGTGCTGCTACTTCACAAACACCAAATATAGTGTGTGAATGTATAGAAGAATACTACAAGAAAATTAATTCTAACATACATAGAGGAACGCACAAATTGAGCATGGATGCAACTGATGCATATGAAGAAGCTCATGATAAAATGGTCGAGTTTATAGGAGGGTCTGATCGTGAAGAAATGGTTTTTACAAAAAGTACTACTGAATCGATTAACCTAGTTGCCCAATCGTGGGGATTAAGAGAACTTGAGGAGGGTGATGTAATAATACTGACAGAAATGGAGCACCATGCTTCTCTAGTTACGTGGCAACAAATTGGGAAGAGAACGGGAGCTACAGTGAAATATATCAGAATTGATGATGCGG
>CAWVSQ010000023.1:0-8424 GCA_963933005.1 uncultured euryarchaeote | reverse complement strand
CAGAGGTATCTCGGTACCGATACGATTTTTCATAGCTACGGACTGCATCGTCGTAAGGAGGTTCGAAGTATTTCGCCATGAGGCCAGGAGTCTCCTCTATGTGGACGTCATTGTCCACTACGAAGACGTCTTCTAAAGGACTTTTTGAGGTAGATTCGGGTTTGACCATAAGAATATATTTAAATAAGAATTTGAGGTATAAATAAATTCTCTTAGGGATACAGAATCGGTAGAATGGAGATTGTTGGACGAAGTTAAGTCTAAGATAGGTCCAACATCAAAACTAATGCATCTTCTCCGTCGTCGTAATAATCAGAGAGGGCATGGTGGAATGAAAAACCAAATCGATTGTAAAGAGATATGGCTGTTTTATTTCCTTTTCTAACCTCGAGTTTGACTTTTTTAAGCTCTCTTAGACGAAGATCATGAAGAATATGTGATATTAGGAGGGTTCCAATCCCATTTCTACGCCAGGGAGTGGAAACGGCTATATCTTTTATGTGTCCAAGAGGGATTTCGTCTTCGAGAACAACATCTGCTATAATGAATCCCACTATTGCGGGGTGATTATTGGATAGGGGCAATGTGTCACCAATTGGAGAATTTGCAGAAGGGGTGGTTGCTACTAAAAAACCAGGAATGCCAAGGAAGTAATTGAAAATATTAAATGTCCACGGGGAGGGGCAAGATAGGCGCTCTATTTGTAATATATCGAGTAAATCTTCTTGTCTTGCGTGCCTGACTGATATCGGATTACTGGGATCACTCTTAGGAGATGTAATAGGCAAGGGGAAATCGGGGTTAGAAGACTCTATGAAATTTCCTACCATAGTCTCATGAGATATTTGTTTGCACGTGGTAAAAAGACTTGGTACAAATAAAATTGAGTTCGGCAGGGTTATTTCCGTGGCGTCGAACCGAAATCACATGTTTGAATCAGGCCAATTTGTTGCGGAGAATATAGAACCAATTACAGATATTCAAATTCAACCGAATGGTGTTGATTTAACTCTTTGCTGCGTGTTTAGTCAAAGTGAGGAGGGTCGTATAGAAAGGGGAGGGAAAAAAATTGGGAATCGTGAAGAGATAGAACCTAAAGATAATTACTATAGTTTAGAGCCCGGAGGGTACATAGTAAGATATTTTGAGACGGTGAACATTCCAGAAGGCCACATAGGATTTATTTATCCACGTTCTTCTTTACTTCGAAATTCATGCATGATCAACACTGCAGTATGGGATTCGGGATATAAAGGAAAGGGGGAAAGTTTATTGCAAGTTTATAAAAAAATAGAGATAGAAAAAGGTGCTAGAATTGCGCAGATAGTGTTTTGTCGTGCGGAGAGTACAGGCTTATACTCGGGCGGGTACCAAGGCGAAAATCTATAGTTCCGTTAATCCGGCCTCGACGAGGCGTGGGAGAACACGTCGGGGGGTCAATGGAGAATCATAAAATCTAATCCCAGTAGCATCGTAAACTGCGTTTGCAACTGCTGCAGGGACGGGGACAGTGGAACATTCACCTGCCCCTTTTTGACCGTGAGAAGTTGATGGATCGGGATTCTCAAGTTCGTCTAGTTTGAGGATCATAGGCACATCTGCAGAAGTGGGGAGATGATAATCTACTAGGGATCCATTTTCTAGATTTCCATTTTTATCATAAACCATCTCTTCGAGTAAAATTTCACCTAGGCCATGTATGATCCCACCTTGAACTTGGCCTTCTAGGAGTTTTGGATTGATCATTTTTCCAACATCTTCACATATTGCTGCGTCGACTACTTGTACGACTCCAGTTCCAGGGTCTATTTCTACGATTACTCCAAAGGCGCCGAAAGTGTAGCCATGAGAAATATTTCCAGTTCCAGTAGCAGGGTCTAAAAATTCTGCTTCAAGTGTTTCGAATTTGGCAGCCCCAACCAATGACACACCCTTTCTGAAAATTTCGGGACGGTCTTCTGGATCACCAAAAGTAGCTTTGTGGGCTAGCTCTTTCATAGTAAATCCATTTTCAGGGTTTCCTTTTTCGTAGATCGATCCATTTTCTATTTCTATGTCAGATTCGTCTGTTTTTAAGAGCCAGGCTGAAAGTGAAACTATAGTCTGTTTTAGATCTTCTGCGGCCATTGCAGCAGATGTGCCCCCCATAATAGTTCCCCTATCTGCCCAAACTCCCATGTCATCAGGAGTTATATCAGAGTGTCCGATGATAGGGGTCACATCGTCTGTTGAGATCCCCAGAACGTCGGCAACAATTTGACAAATTCCGGTTTCAGTTCCTTGGCCTATACTACAGATGCCAGAGAAAACCGTTACTTGTCCATAATGATCCATCTGGACAACTGCAGAGGAATAGTCAGCCCCTTTGGCACTTTTATTTCCTGCGCGTTTCATAATTGTTGCTATGCCAATACCTCGAAGTTTCCCGTTATTATTTTTCTTACTATTACGTTCTTTGTCCCATCCGAGTCGGTCGCGGACTCGGTGGAGGCATTCAGGCATATCAGAGTTAACCCATTTGAGACCAGAAGGAGTTCTTAGAGGCATGTCTTCTATCTTAGGGACGTTTTTGAGTCGAATGTCTACAGGGTCCATTCCTAGCTCTTCTGCGGCCATGTCAACTAGTTGTTCTCGGACGTAGGTGAATTGGGGGTCGCCATATCCCCTTACTGCGGATCCTGGCATAATGTTTGTATAGACAACAGACCCATTGATACGTTGGTTTGGGATAAGGTAAGGACCAGAACAAGTAGCCATCGCAGAGAATGCTATGGTTTTTCCAAAGCTCCCATAAGCACCAGTGTTTTGGAACATATCGATATCCATTCCAACAATAGTACCATCGTTTTTTAAGCCCAACTTGGCACTGAAAGACTCGGGATGCCTACCCCGTCCAGCTTTTAGTTCTTCTATTCGGTCGAGAACTATATTAACTGGTTTACCACTTACCATAGCAAGTACTGATGCGCAGATTTCGTGGGAGAATAGTTCTAGTTTGACCCCAAATCCACCTCCAATGTCCGGCATTTTACAGACTACTTGTTCTACCTCTAGTCCGAGGATGGTATCAGCGACATATTTTCGCAGTAACTGTGGAATTTGATTTGAAGACCATAGTGTTAATTTGGGAGTTGCTCGATCATAGTGGGCAACACATCCGTGAGGTTCTAAAGGAGACGGATTAGTTTTGTGTGTTTTAAAAGAACCTTCTACTACTATGTCTGCGTCGGACAAAGGATCTTCATAATTTCCCACATGAACATGACAAGTGTTTAGGAGGTTTCCTTTAACTTCGCAATTTGGATCCTCACTTAAAATTGGGTGTACGATGGGGGCATCTTTAGCTAATGCGCCTTCTATGTCAACGACCGCGGGTAATTTTTCATACTCAACGTGAACGAGGTCTGCTGCTTCGATAGCTATGTTCCTGGTTTTTGCCAATACAATGGCAACTTCATCCCCAACATAACGCACTTTGTCGGATGCGAGGGCCTCTTCATCTGCCCGGGTGAGACTGGGATGGCCAAATGGCTTCACATACGGGTCTATATCCTCGGCAGTCCAAACCAATTCGACTCCCGGGAATGCTTTCGCTTCGCTTGTGTCGATTGAGATTATACGGGCGTGTGCGTGTGGACTTCTTACGAATCTTCCATAAAGCATTCCGGGGAAATGAAGATCGTCGATGAATTGACCTTGTCCAGTGACTAATTTTTTTCCCAATTTGCTGTTGACACGTTTCCCAATTTCACGATTTTTGAGAAGATCTTGATTAGATAAGATGGCTTGACTACTCATGTAAATTTCCTAGTGAATTTTGTGTTTTGCTCGTATATGGGTGTTACGCAGTTGGGCAGCGCTTCGAATGTTTAAGAATAGTGATATTTTTGGTAGATGAACGGTGGAGAAATGCCCTTTACCAAATTTTACAATCTTCACATAAAGCTTGCTTTGATTCGAGCCAATAATGGGATGCTGAAGTGCCACAAGAACTACAGATTAGATCGGATTGGGAAGTTGAATAAACGGTAGTAAATAAATTTTGAGAAGGTGACTCTGTTGTTTCGAGGGGTTTGTCAATAGGAGGAGAATCTAAGATGGGGGGAGAAGGGAGACGGGGTGCATTCTGGAAATCATCTAAAGAATGATTGACTGGCATTGGTAAGTATTGAGTATAAAGGGATATAAAATAAAGGAATTAATCTAGAAAAGAGCCTATCGTGGTGATTGCAGTTGATGGGTCGGGCCCAATGGGATAGCCTACTACTATACTGCCGGTGCGGTCATATATTTCCGCGAGTCTTGTAGATACTATTTCTGGAGTTCCAGATATACTGAAAGTACTGAGCATATCATCGGTTACTTTTTGGAACGCTTGTTGGAGATTTCCTCCTTGGATTAGACTACTGATAGAATTTGCAATTGAAGAATCGATATTATGAAATTGTAAAAGTTCAGTTGATGCGCCTGCGACTATGAAAGCCACAGAGGGACGAGAGGCGAATTTTGCTTTAGAGGAATTAGAATCAACACTAACGCACACATGTGCAGAAAAATCAAAAGTGTCAGGGGATCTTTCGATAGAAGATAGACAGGCATCAGAATATTCAATTGCATTAGATAAATCTTGATAATTGGTAGCGTTGAAAAGGGTTCCTTCGGCCATTTCTGTGCTTAATTTTAAAATATTTTTGCCTTGCGTCCCGATGTAAATTGGGATATGTCCAACCGTGAAATTTAAGTGTGCATTGTGAGTGGTTAGATTTTTCTCAGGGCCTTCATAAGTGACCTGATCCCCTTTCCAAAGAGATCGAATGAGATCGATTGTCTTAGAAAGGTGAAAAAGAGTATTGGTATGTTCGAGTCCAAAATGAGAGAGTGTGGATCGGTCTCCGGCCCCAATTCCAAGAATGGCTCGCCCATGGCTAAGTTCCCATAAAGTTGCCATCTGAGAAGCCAATGTTAATGGATGGGTTGTGTATGGATTTACTACCCCCGGACCAATTTGTATAGAATCTGTTGAATTGGCGATTTGGGCCAGAGTTAGAAATGGATCCCTATTATTATAATGACAACTTGTAAAAATGGTATCAAATCCAGAAGACTCCGCTAACTCAGAGAGCTTAGCAATCTCTTGCGGGGGCAATTCGGGAGTTAATTCAATCGCTTTCAAGGTGTCCACCTATGCAAGGCTTTTCGGACTACATCATCTTCGAGCTTCCGGAATAAGTCTTGATTTTCTGGAAATGGTCCAAAATCCCAATCTCGAACGACAACAGCAGGGGTTCCACCGTCCCCTTCACCCATCAATAGATTAGCAGCAGAAGCTAGTTCGTCTAAGATACATTGTACAGTTACCTCCAGTTCATTCCCCCCTAAGTCGTGTTTTCCTCTCCAATCACGGTGGGCAGAAATTCCAGCCCAGCCAATGGCAACTCCCACTTGACCATATCGGAATGGTCTGCCACAAGTATCAGTGATTATTACAGAAACATTAGATGTAAATTGTTTTTTCAGTTCTAATGCGCTATGAGAAGGATCAATAGGAAGGAGAAGGATATCATGAGAACCTGTATTAGATTTATCTATTCCGGCATTAACACAAATATGACCAAAATGAGTTCTACACAAAATAAATGGGGTTTCAATAAGAATTTCCGAACTTTCATCGAGAATGGCTTGTGCTAATCGGGCATCTTTTGGTTTATTAGCGAGAGATTCAAAAGATTTTGCCATGGATTTTGCCCGTTCTGAAGGGATAAAATCAGATAAATTTTTAGCCCTCCCTTCTGATTTTGAAACAATAGTACTAGCTATAAGAATTATATCTCCATCGATTAGGTCAATGTTTTTTTCAACATGGCTGGGAATATTATCACCAGGTCCTATTTCAGGTATTCCTTTAACTGCAAAAAGTTCCATAGACGTGCATGGTGCTGCAAAGACATAAGCTCGAATGATATAACATAAAAAGGAAAAATTGAATTTCAAAGAGGTAATAATAATAAGTGGTGGTTATGACGAAGGTTACCCCCACTAAGCTCAGTGTGGCGAAACTAATTTACCGAGCCACCTTCTGATTTTGATAAATTAAAGAGAAGGTTTATTTAAAAAATTGTAAAAGGTCATCTTGTTTAGCGTTGTGCAACAAAGTGCGCAAGATAGATAGCATCGAAGATATATCACCTTTTTTCGCACTTATGGGGGCGATGATATCTGACCATTGTTTCCAGGGTTGAGGTAGACCAAAACTAGTTGAAATGGTGTCTAAAGAAGCATCTAAATTATTGATTTTATCTATTTTGTTTATAGCCAAGATGGTAGGTATTTCGAGGTCGATTAAGAAATTGTAAAAATCTATGTCATGTGGGATATCCCCACGGGAGAGGTGACGTTCTATTATTTCTATCGCACTATTTCCATCAATAACTAGTACTGCTGCGAGTATTGAATTGGAATTGGATTCTACGTATTGAACTACGTCAGTTTTTATTGTTTCTCTATACTTACGTTCTACACCGGACATGAACCCAAATCCAGGTAAATCTGTGATTAAGAAATTGTGCTCGGGGTGATCATAAAAATTAGGCTTTCTTGTTACTCCTGGTTTTTTCCCAGTTCGGAATGCGCGTCCAGTTATATTTCGCATCAAAGTGGATTTGCCTACGTTAGATCGCCCGACAAGTATGATTTCGGAGTCCCTGGCAGGACGTCCTTGGAACATGTCCATTAATTTATCTCCTACTGTTAAGAATTTCCGATTTTATCAGGAGTTGTATTTAAGGGAAGAAGTTGACCAAAGGTCGGATATGGGAATGGAAGAGATGGCCTGTTTAATCAATTGAGAGGAGGATAGAATTTCTGGTTTTGTGATGAGAGATGGATCAAAAGAATTGGAAGTATCAGGAGAGATATAGAGATAATAATCAGAGTCTACATTTGTAGATAAATCAGATTTACTGCACACAGTAATGAGGTTTATTTCAAATTGAGACTTAATTTCATCGCGCAGGCTCAACTGGTTTTCTAGGGAATATCCACATGTTTCGCTGGCATCTATGAAGAATAAAATGCAATCTGCAACATGCCTAAGTGCGCTTATAGCTTGTTTTTCGATATCATTTCGATCGGCCATTGATCGATCCAACAGTCCAGGAGTATCTATGAGTTGATACCGGATGTGATTTTGTTCTATATGGCCTACTAGAACTCCACGTGTTGTGAAAGGGTATGATGCGATTTCATTCCTAGCGTTTGTAGTTACATTTACAAAAGATGACTTGCCAACGTTTGGATATCCAGCAACCACAACGGTGGGAATATCAGGGTCAATTGTAGGCAGACGTCTGAGAGAATCTCTAGCTTCAGATAAGAGGATTAACTCACTTGAAACGCCGCGGACAACTGAAGCCATCCGGGCAAATGCTTGTTTTCGGATGGATCTCGCTTGTCCGAGATCAGTCCCTAAAAGAGAACTTTGGTATTCACGGCCTATGTCTTTTGTTTTAGTGGATGCCCATTGTATTTTTCCAAGACTTTTCCTCAAAGTCCCTACCTCGACTAGGATATCTGCCAATTCATAGTAAAAAGGACTAATAGAATCGAAATCTGGCCACTTTTTAACTATGTTCTCAAGATTGTCAGATAGTATATTGGAAGATGTTTTAAGCATGGATCGTTGGGCTTGGACTCCGTATTGTGCCTTTCCGGCTCTCGCTGCTTTTGAAAATGCTTTATCCAAGAGTTCTTCCGAAGTAGGAGTGGTGGGTAGAGACTCGAACTCCATCATAAGACCTGTATTGTTTCAGATGATAAAAAGAAGGTTAGTTCGAAATGTAATGAAATTCTGCTAGAGGATGCAAGTTGGGTTAATCCCCGATCGTACTTTCTTCATAGCGAGTGTTGTATTGACGTGCTGTAGTAACAAAGGTAGTACATTTTGAAAGTTGTTTAAGTTTTCTTGCACCTACATAAGTGCAAGCACTCCTAACCCCCCCTAAAATATCTTGAACAGTCTCTTGCACTTCGCCCCTATAGGGCACTAATGCAGTCCTACCTTCAGAAGACCGATAATCTTTGAGCCCTCCAAAATGTTTCTCATTTGCTGTTTTAGAACTCATCCCGTAGAATTCAACGAATTCTTTTGGTTTGATTACAGGAGTGTAAGAATCTGCATCTTCGTTTAGATGATATTCACCATCAGTATAGTATTTGGTGACTACTTCCCCGCCGCCTTCGTTGTGGCCAGCCAGCATACCCCCGATCATAACAAAATCTGCGCCCCCTGCAAAAGCTTTCACTACATCGCCAGGAAAAACACATCCACCATCTGCGATGATATGTCCGTTTAGGCCATGCGCCGCGTCGGCGCATTCGATGACTGCTGAAAGTTGAGGGTAGCCAACACCAGTTTTGAGTCGAGTT
>CAWVSQ010000022.1:0-8492 GCA_963933005.1 uncultured euryarchaeote | reverse complement strand
TGTTTGGTGCACTCCATCCGCTATAAACTCAAAACTTCCAAGCTCTATTAGGGTGTGGGCTTCTACCACCGTTCCCGAAAATTTTAATGCCACTTTGGATGCTTTAAACCGTACATATATCTATTATCTTCACGCATCCAATTTAGATTATGAAATTTTGAACTCTAGTATCCAACTACTATCCGGACTGCATGATTTTCATAATTTAACCCCTGATAAACAACGTACAAAACGCAATATAACGATAAGCGCTACTCCTTTTGAAGACCACTTTGTCATCTCTATAGAATCTAGTGGATTCTCTCGTGAATTGGTGCGAAGAATAATCTCTTTAATTGTAGAAATATCTTCAAAAAAATCACCCATAGAAAAAATAGATCGTGTTTTTTCTCCCCGTCCTCTAACTGGCCCCGAAGGAGTTCCACCTGCACCTGCGTATCCTCTAATCCTTTATGATGTTGATTATCCGTACAAATTTCAATGTGATCCAAAAGCTATCGATAGTGCCCGTGATATATTTGAAACATTATCTAAAAAACATTTAACACTCTCTCACATTTTCCAACACATCCCTCAATTTTTAACTTGATTTTCTAGTTTTTCTTTCTACCATTACTATCGTGCATATCGATAAAATTATGAGTATTACGCCATACGATCCTGGCAATGAATCAACCCACAGTCCTACCCCCTCAAGTGGCCAATATAATCTATGATCATTTGGATCAAGTATGCCCAATCCAATAAAAAACGAGAATATATACCCATATCCTACAATCGCCATGAAACAATCAGTTTGAGTTGTACTTTTATTTTTTTGTTGACGCCTTGAAACGACAAAAACCGGGGCAAATAGGGGGATTATTACCACTAGTAGTATAGCACCTAGAATAATCTGTTCTCTAAATGGACCCACTCCCGTTGGATTTGCAGTCCATGTAATCCCTGCAAGTAATATCAAAAAAACAATAAACATTCCTATCACCGAACTGATCAAAACATATGATTTAAACACCAAAGAACGGCTTTTTCTAGCCGCATATTTATATGTCCCAACCAAACCTAGTTTCTTATCTACCATATCCGTTATCTATCTATCATCTACACCGCACTATATTATCTATTTCCACTTTTGCCATCCACTTCTGATATCTAAAGTTGCCAGTCACTGAACCAAAGCAGATTTGGTCGTGAACGCCACAGAAGAATATATGCGGATAGACATTGGGAACAGTCTCGATACAGTTGCTTCTCCCGGCATGTCTTCTGATACTCTAGATTCTTTAGACAGCCAAGTCGATGCTATCCATACAACTATAGGGCCCAAGATCCACAACAATAGCTTCGGATATGCCGCACTCAACATATTATCTCCCGAAGAAACAAAACAATTACTCGATTTCACCGAGCACTTCTCTGATTTCTCCAATGTGCTCACAATTGGAATAGGCGGGAGCGCACTGGGTTCTGCAACACTCTCAACCTCACTTGGACTTTCTGGTCATTATGTACTTGATAATATAGACCCTTCAGCAAATCTAAATATACTCACTAATATCGATTTTACAGATACCGTTGTTAACATTGTTTCTCTTTCTGGTTCCACCATCGAAACCATTTCCAATTTCTTAGTAGTCCGAGATCACATGAACAAACAGAACATAGATTGGACCTCTCAAACTTTTGTGACCACCTCTGGTAATGGCACTCTATATAATCTCTCCAACAAATACGATCTTCCCCTTCTCCCCTTCCCCGAATCCATCCCAGGACGTTTCTCCGCCTTATCTTCAGTCAGTCTCGCACCCATCGCAATTTTGGGCGGGTCTGTAGAAGAAATTCTCAAAGGGGCACAAAACGGATTTGATTCCCTCTCTACATCTATCCACAATTCTCCTCCTTATGCTTATGGTGCCATTGCTTCTGAATTATTTAATTTAGGTATCACTTCCAATTCTCTCATGCCTTATTCAGAACACCTAGAGACTTTCGCCGAATGGTTTGCTCAGTTATGGTCTGAAAGCCTCGGAAAAGATGGAATTGGGCAAATCCCTCTCCGGGCAATGGGCGCCACTGATCAGCATTCTCAACTTCAGCTTTACCGAGCTGGAAGAAGAAATCTCATGGTAACATTCATCGATGTCGTTGACCATAAAACTGAATTAAATATACCCCCTCCAGAATTCGAAGATTTTGATTATCTCTCCAATCTACCACTGGAAACTCTACTAAGAACTGAACTACAAACAACAGAAGCAAGTCTAGCAGAAGCGGGATGTCCTTCTATTCGAATAGAACTCGATCAAATAAATCCCTACAGCATTGGGGAGCTTTTACATGGTTGCATGGCGTCCTGTATCTTATTTGCAGAACTACAAGGTATAAATGGCTTTGACCAACCCGCAGTTGAATGGGGAAAACAAGCACTAAAAGACATTTTAACTGGGAAAAATAGTTCCGAATCGAGTTCTACTCAAAATAAGAATTCCCATTGGATTAAAAAATAATACCAATGTCTCTTCTTTCTAATTTATTAACTCCCCCCGAAGAAAAGTCAAAACAACCATTAAAAGAGATACTTTTTGCCACTTTTATTGGTATCTTTGGTTTAATCGCAATTGCATTTTGGAGTCTGTTTCTGGCCTTACTCATCTCATTTTTATCTGGAACTGGTCTAGAACGACTCCTTACAAGTGCTCTCTCTGGAATTCTCATAGGTTCACTCGCCTTATCTATGGGCATTCTTACAGCCTTTTTATTTTATATGCGCCGTACAAAAACGTCCCTTGATTTCCTCGATATCCACTTTCCCACTTGGCGCGATTTATCCTATGTTTTCCTCGGCCTAGTCGTTCTTTTCCTGATACTCCTCATCTTTGGTGCAATATTCGAATATCTTGGAGCAGAAACCACATCCCATTCTGTCGAAACTCTGATCCATTCCACCCCCGAAATAATGCTTTTACTTATCCCAATTTCTCTCCTTCTCGTCGGCCCCCTTGAAGAATTACTTTATCGGAATATTATTCAGAAATATCTATATAGTTCATTTTCCCCGGCCGGTTCTATTTTAATATCAAGTATTATTTTCTCTGCTGTACATATATCTGCATATTCTGGAGACGCACTATTTCAAAATCCCCTCCCAGTTCTTAACGCATTATTTGTAATTTTCATTTTATCAGTTATCATCGGCTTCGTTTATTATCGTACTAAAAATCTCGTCACAGCTGCTTTGTTACACGGTATTTATGATTCAATCATCTTTGCCGTTTTCTATGTTAGCACTACCACTGGTGCAGCCACCACAATATCTTCTCTATTCTTATTTTGAAGAATTTTTCCTACTAAGTTCTCCTCCACATACTGAACAATCATCTTGCATAGTTTTGCTCTCCTTGCCACAACTCCCACATTTGAACACCCAATTTCTTTTTTCTTTGATTTCCTCCATCGCTATGCCTTCAAAACGAAGTCCAATTTCTGCAGCTATATTTTGCATTGCATAATCATCAGTAACTAATACTCCTTCTAGCTCTATTGCAGCAGCAATCAAACAGATATCCGTTCTAGAAATAACAGTGATGTCTCCTGTTTTTTTGGCTATCCGAATTACTTCTTCAATAGTCTCTCCTTGCGGTATTTGTATCCTCATTCCTCCCCCTCTCATAGCTTCAAAACGCAAACTAGCTTCACCAAACAATTCCCCTGAAACCTCTGCCACAGTGGCCGTATGTCCTTCTTTTGTGTAACCTCTAATAAACGCAGAGGAGTCCAAAATATACATTCCCGCTAATTTAACTCATTAAATCTTTGATATCTTTGATCATGATATTGTCTGTGACTGATTCCACCAAACTCACTGGAACAAGAAAATTACCCTCTGGATCTTTATTGTAACCCTCAAATTCACTTTGGATGATATCTGATTTTGGTTTCACCACAATCGATTCAAGTTTACCCGTGTTAAGATCTACAGTTATGTTTTCTAATGTCCCCATTTCTTTCCCATCATTTCTCATAACCCCTTTTTCGGTTAGGTTTTGTGCTAATATGTCTGTCATACTCTCTATATCTTTTCAACAAGCATAATACTCACGGAGAAATACCAATTAAATAGATGACTTTAATGTTCGATATTGCTGGATAGCATTGATTATAATCTGAGGAACTACAGATGCCAAAAAAGACCATTGATAACCCAAATCCTTTGCGGACCCCTATCATATCCGTACTCGGCCATGTTGATCACGGAAAAACTACCCTGCTTGATAGCATTCGCGGATCTTCCATGACAGATGCCGAGGCGGGTGCAATAACTCAACATATAGGAATCACCACTGTCCCCATCGATATCATTTCAAATCTAGCAGGATCTCTTGTTAGTTCTAAAGATTTAGAGTTGCCTGGATTACTTTTCATAGACACTCCCGGGCATCAGCTATTCACCACTCTTCGATCTAGAGGTGGTTCTTTAGCCGACATAGCAATTCTAGTTGTAGATATAAACGATGGATTCCAACCCCAAACAAAAGAGGCACTAAATATTCTAAGAGATTCTAAAACACCCTTCATAGTATGTGCCAATAAAATCGATACCATTCCTGGATGGAACTCAAACCAGGGTTCCGTTTCTGTAACGAGTTACAATTCCCAACCAGAACGTGTCCGATTTGCTATGGATCAAAAATTCTATCAATTAGTCGGCGACCTCTCTACATTTGGATTCACTTCCGATTATTACTGGAAGGTATCTGATTTTAGTAAAACTCTAGGCATAATTCCCACTAGTGCCCGAACTCAAGAAGGAATCCCAGATTTACTCGCTGTATTGATGGGCCTCACACAAAAATATATGCGAGATTCAATGTCAGTTGATATAACTGGGCCTGGGAAAGGAATGGTTCTCGAAGTGAAAGAAGAAAGAGGACTCGGAACCGTAATCGATGCAATTCTGTACGATGGAAGCCTTTCTGAAGATGACCAAATGGTAGTCGGTGGCATAGATGGCCCCATATCCACTAAAGTCCGGGCACTTTTCAGCCTCCTTCCATTATCTGAATCAAATTCCAATAGCCTTTTCACCCGAACATCAACTGTAACCGCGGCCTCTGGCATTCGAATAGCAGCGCCAAATCTTTCCAGTGTTCTCGTAGGTTCACCTCTCCGTTCAGCCCACAATACAGATCTTGATTCTATTCTTCTTGAAATAGAATCCGAGCTAGAAAAAGTCAAGATCAATACTCAGGATTCTGGAGTTATAATTCGAGCAGATACTCTTGGTAGTCTTGAAGCACTTTCAAAAGCACTTTCTGATATAGAAGTCCCCCTAATGCGAGCGTCAGTTGGTGACATCGCCCCACGTGATATTTCCTTAGCTAGCACAACAACCGAAAAACAACACCGGATCATTTTAGGTTTCAATGTCAATTCAATAGAAGACGCAGAACGTCACGCTAGAGAAAAAGACGTTAAAATTCTCACAAATGATGTCATATATCACCTCCTCGAAGAGTATGAATCTTACACCGAGGAACTATCTTCTCATAGAAGAAAGAATCTTTTTGATAAATTAACCCGGCCTGCACATTTCCAAATACTCGAAAATCACATTTTTCGACAATCAAACCCCGCAATAGTGGGGGTGGAAATACTCTCCGGAACACTCCAAAAGAATGCTCCTGTCGCAATTCCTTTCCAAGATGATTTCAAAAGAATAGGTTTTATCAAAGATATTCACTACCAGGGGGAATCTGTCTCCCAAGCAAAAATGGGAGACCAAGTAAGCATTTCACTTGATGGCCCGACAGTTGGGCGTCAGATAGATGAAAAATCTGAACTTTGGGTAGATATTCACGAGAAACATGTCAAAGCATTGGAAGATACTTTCTATAATGACCTTCGAAACGATGAATGTGACACACTTTCACTTTTCGCCCAACGGAAACGAATCAAAGATCCTTTTTGGGGGAAATAATTTTTTCTTTTTCAAAACATACTTTCGCTTTTCCCATACACGCCCACAACCACTGACGTCACAAATTCATTTTCATTGACATCGGAACTATTTATTTTCATACCGATCTCTCCGAATTTCCAACCCCTAAGACTTTTACAAG
This sequence comes from uncultured euryarchaeote, assembly GCA_963933005.1. GTDB lineage: Archaea > Halobacteriota > Halobacteria > Halobacteriales > Hikarchaeaceae > Hikarchaeum. The sequence continues at coordinate 2,373 of CAWVSQ010000022.1, read as the reverse complement.
ATTCTATCCCCTGGATTAATTCTTTTTTAACCTCATCTTCATCCATACCTCCTGAGGATTCATAGAATATTCCTGCTTCATCTCCCCTAACCCATGCCAAACCAGCAACAGCTTTTCCTTTTGACCCCCTGACTGTAGTTTTCGCCTGAACAACCCACAATCTGTTCCCAAACGGTCCTAGATCTGGCATTTCTTTCACCACTTCCATCATAGAACCACTTGGGATAACCGATGAAACTTTTACCAGATTGTAATTGCTTATACCTGCATCATGAAGCGCCGCATCATACGACGATATTTCCGTCGGTCCTCCTCCCGATCCACAAGTGACTCTTATCATTGGTATCTCACTCACCATCTCTATTCACCACCAACAATTGATTCCATTTCTGAGAGATAATCATTGTAAACTGCTATTGATTTTTCAATTGGTTTTTTTGATCTCATATCCACTCCCGTTTCCTTCAACAACTCTAGCGGATATTCGCTTGACCCTGACTGGAGAAATGAAATATATTTCTCCTTTCCATCTCCACTCCCCGCTATAATATTTTGCGCCAATGACATCGCAGCAGAAATGCCTGTTGCATATTGATATACATAATAATTATAATAAAAATGCGGAATTCTCATCCATTCCTTTTTTATATAATTATCCATTTCAACTGGCTTATAAAATTCACCTTTTATGTTCTTATATATCTCATCAAAACGATCTGGAGTCAAGGCACCTCCCGATTCCACAACATTATGAATTTGATGTTCAAAGTCTGCAAACATAGTCTGTCTAAATAAAGTACTCCTGAACCTCTCTATAGCCTCGTCAAGAACATGAAGTCGAAATGAATCTTCTTCTATTGTTTTCAGAAGATAGTCTGTCAAAAGAGTCTCATTCACAAGAGATGCAACCTCTGCAACAAATATGTCATAGCCTGAATACACATATGGTTGGGTAGCATTTGTCAATCTAGAATGCATTGAATGTCCCAATTCATGTGCAAGGGTAAACATAGATTGAATATCATTCTGATAATTCATGAGTATGAATGGTTTTGTATCATAGGTCCCCCCACTATACGCCCCTGAATACTTTCCACGATTTCCATACACATCAATCCACCCCGAGTTCACACCATTTTTTAGAGTATTTTGATATTCTTCTCCCAGAGGTGAAACCGATGCAACAACATGTTCTATTGCATGATCATATTCCACCGTTGGACTTTCTCCATGTGCTATCGGGACATACAAATCCCACATTTTGATCCGATCCAATTCTTGACTTTTCTTCTTTAATTCCACATGCCGATGAAGGACCTGAAGATTATCTCTAACTGTGTCTACTAACTTGTCATATACATCTGTTGGAATATTCGACCCATCCATTGCAGCATCTCTTGCATTTTCATAGTTATGCGCTTGGGCAATCTTGACATCCACAATAATATTGTTTTTCAACATAGCTCCTATAGTATTCCTGAAACTCCCAATTTCTCCATAGAATTTTTGGTAAACTTTTTTTCTAAGATTTCTGTCCATACTTCTCATGAATTTGATAAAATTTACTTGAGTTATCTCCGTCAATTCTTGATTTTTTCCTTTGACTTTTGGAAATGATATATCTGCATTCATCAACAATCCATAAACCTCATTTGGGGTTGAGAATATCTCTCCCATCTCTGCCAATAGTGCCTCCACTTCTGCTGAACGGACGTGGTCCTTCACCCGTATTATCTCCTTCAAATAATGACTATAAACACCAAGTTCCATATTCGATTCTAACAGAGATTTTAATCTTCTTTCATCCAGTTCTTGAATTTCTGGTTCGATAAAGCTAGTCGCCCCTCCTAGTTTTGCCGCTACCGATCTAGCTTCAATCAACATGGATTGATATTTTTGATCTCTTTTATCTTCATCAGAGTGTAATTTTGCATACGAAATCACAGTCCCCATCTCTCGCATTATTATCTCAGAAAATTCCAATAATTCTAGCAAAGTGTCTCCACTCTCGCAAACTTTTCCTTTATACTGCCCGAATTCCCCCAATCCGTTCTTAACGTTTTCTAGTGATTTTTTCCACTCATTATTTTCAGGGTAGATACTCTCCACATCCCATTTATATTTTTGAGCAATTTCTGACCTTTCTGGGACCGTTTCCATACCATGCTTTAGCAGCGACCGACTGTAATTCTTACCTTCTCTTCGTTACCAGTTTCTAAATTCGTTGTAGGAAGCTTTATGCGCTCTAACTAACACCGCTAATTCGTATGTTTGAGTTCAAGGTCGAATCTTTTAATTTTAAGAAATATTCGAATAAACAACTCATTTGTTTACCCCTGACTCTTTTATTGGTTTCAATTCTAATATTGGGTG
>CAWVSQ010000021.1:0-8748 GCA_963933005.1 uncultured euryarchaeote | reverse complement strand
CTAAAGTATAGTTTGACTGGGGCCGCTGAGATTCGAACTCAGGTCCGACGACCCCCAGCCGCCGAGGATACCAAACTACCCCACGGCCCCATAAAACAATCGTAGATCTGTTCGGGCATTAAGCCCTTCGAATCTCTATAATCTCACACTAATACGCGTTTTAAATCTACTACTTTTCCCTTACTCGAATCAACTTCACCAGTAAACTCTCCAAGACAAACGGCAGAACCCTCTTGAGTATAACACACCACTTCCATACCTTCCGTTAAGGTTTCCTTTTTCTCTATAGAAATTATGCCCGGTGCATATATCGGGGCACCTTTTGCCACCTGCATCGCTGTGGTTTGTGAAATTATTATTTTTGGTATTCCTTCCAAAACTAACTCTCCTGGGTGTATTATCTCTCTTATTAATTCTTCATTTCCTTCCTGCTTCCAAATTTCCATAGCATCGATCAATTCATGCAATTTTGTTAATCCACTATCATCAAATGGATGACTTTTCGTCCGTCTAAGATCTCCCATATGTGCCCCGTGTCCCAAAACTAGACCTATGTCATGACACAATTTCCTAATATATGTCCCACTTTCACATTCTACTCTGAGCAGTGCCTTTCTCTCTTTTATTTCGAGTAACTCTATGTCATATATCTCTCGAATACGCAAATTCCTCGAAACCGCACTCTTTTTTGGTGGCTTTTGATAAATTTCGCCCTTAAATTCTTCTAAAATCTGGTTTAATTCTATTTTCTTTTTACCATCTTCATGCAATTCTAATATCACCACGTATTCCTTTTTACCCAGTAGCATTTTCGATAACCTCGTTGCATCTCCCAATAGGATTGGTAAACACCCTGTGACTTTCGGATCCAATGTCCCAGAGTGAGCCGTTTTATCCACTTCTACTGCTTCTCTGACCCACGCCGAGATTTGATGAGAAGAGGGGCCGATGGGTTTATCTATATTTATTACTCCAAATGATAGCAACTCTGGTATACTTCTTTCTTCAGGTGGTCCTCTAAGTTTCATCGTTAAACCCCTCGACAAATCGAATCACCCTATCCACTACTCCATTTGCATCCTCTTTAGATGTGTCAATTACCAAATCATATATCGACAAATCTGAAAAATCAATACCATAATATTCCTCATAACGATGCCTTTCTGAAATTTCCCTTTCTATAGTCTCCTTTAAAATTTGGTCCATTTCACCATCTTCTCTACTCGCAATTCTATTCACACGTATGTCAATTGGCGCATCTAGCCATATCCGTATATTTGCATTTTTACCTGCCATCCATCCTGCCAGTCTAGATTCTATCACGGCGTTGTCCTCTATTTTTGCAATTTGCTTTATATTTTCATCCAATTCTCTATCTATGGAATCATCATCTTCTGCAATTCTATTCAACTCCCCTACTGATATTCCGCGTTCTTCTGCTATCTTTCTAAATATATTCCCCCCGCTTATGTATTCTAAGTTTAGTCTAACCGCTATTCCCTCCGCAACAGTACTTTTGCCACTTCCTGGCGGGCCTGAAACGGTTAACAGCATGTAACCTATTCGGCCCTCTTAATTAAAAAGAGATCCCTTCTAAGCTGCACCAGTTCTGATATTTAATGCTTTTCTGATCACTTGAGTAAATGCCATTGAAGACATGAAGTACCACACAATCCATAATTGTATAGGTCCTATTAACCCCTCTATCCAAACTGCTTCTCCCACAAATGGAACTATTATTGTAAGTTCATTTGAATCTATATTTCCACTAAGTATTTTCCAGTATATCCACAAGAACACTGGTATTGTAAATACCATTATCCAAACCATAGGACGAAATTGCAATTTGAACATTCCCATTTGATCTCCCATTGCTTCCATTTGTTCTTCTCGTAACTTCTCCATCTCCTCTTTATCCCCGCTTTTTTGAGCTGCCTTTTGCCGCACCTGTAACTCTTTCATTTCGATTTGGTATTCTCCCATTTTTTCCATATTCATCAAATTAGCCTGAAGCAATGTCGAATATAATCCTGTAAATAATGCCAGTATCATTATGACAAGATAAAATGGAAGTACCTCATCTATCGGTCCTATCATTAAATCCACCCCCCTTCCAATTATCTCCCTAACCTCTGCAAAAGAATACCCTGCAAACAAACCTATTGCAAAAACCGCAGCACCCTTGTCCCATTTCGTCCATTTACCTTCATCATCAATTTTCGTTTTTGATTTCTTTGATCTAGGCTGATCAAAATTCTCCATCGCCTGTTTGATGGTAGGTGCATCTGCAACTTGGAAACCTTTTTTCCCTTCTTTCAATATTCCCGTTTCTATGAGTCTTCCCCAATGGCCACTAGTAATCTCTCCTCTCACATCTGCCCAGTCTAATTCATTTTCCCCATCTTCACTTTTTTCGAGAACGACCCGAATGGATTCCTCTATCCCAGCATCTCTCATGATTAACCCTGCAACTTTTCTTTCAATTCGGGCCATTATTTTCCCACCTCAAATTTTTTGTATGTAGACATTCTCGTATTTCTCATTTACTTAGCTATCTTAGAAAATCTTTCTAATGCTTTCCCAAACATCTTCTGGATTGTCTCTACCTTCTATCTTTGTAAAACCTTCTCGATTTTTGTAGTATTCTAAAACAGGCTTTGTGTATTCTAAAAATACCCTCAATCGATTCAAAATAGTATCTTTTTCATCGTCCGATCTTTGTATCAGTTTATCACCACACGAGTTGCATTTTCCATTCTGTTTCGGAGGTCGGAACTCAACATGATAATTTTCACCACAAGACGAGCACACACGTCTCCCAGAAAGACGTTTGATCAACTCTTCATTTGCCACATTTAAGTATATCACTTTATCAATCTCAACGATCGTATTCAAATATTCCGCCTGCTCCTTATTACGAGGATATCCATCCAACACAAAACCCTCCACTTTCCCAATTTCAACTTCTACAATTTCGTTAACTATTGAATCTGGAACTAGTTCTCCCCGATCCATAAAACTTCTCGGCGTTCCATATTCTGTTTTAAGATCTCGATTTATCCTCAACGCATTACCTGTCGTTATATGTGCAATATCAAAATATTCTGATATCAAGCTCCCTTGTGTACCTTTACCCGCTCCTGGAGGTCCTAGAAGCACTATTTTGGGAGATTTCATACCACCTCTTTCAGCGGGAACGGTAATATGTTTTTGACTTCATTCGTGTCTTCAATAACCGAATATTGAAATATGTTGGACAATTCTGCCTATGTTGAGACATGTCATCTGATTATACATTAACTCAAAAAGCCATCGCAGAATTCCTTGGAACCTTTTCCATTTTATTCTTCGGTGTTGGTTCCGTAATAATTGAATTTCTGACAGTTCCAAATGCGATTGAATCTAACACATTCATCTTAAATGGACTAGGCCATGGCGCGCTTGGATGGACTGGAATTGCAGTCGCTCACCTTTTTGCAGTGGGCATTCCCATATACCTCTTCGGACGTGTATCTGGAGCCCATATTAATCCTGCAGTTACTATTGCACTTTGGGTTACCAAGAGGATAGATGCAAAAACAAGTGTTGTTTATATTATATCTCAAATACTTGGGGCAACCATCGCAGGAATTCTTTTCGTGTTAGTTCGTGGTACCGTCGCTGCCACTATTGGGGGCATGGGTGCAACTGCACCTTTCCCCGGTGTAACTGTGGGCCAGGCATTTTTAGTCGAATTCATTATTACCTTCTTTTTAATGTTCGGTGTCATGGCGTTCGCAGTCGATTCACGCGCACCAGAAAACTTCGCTGGATTCGGAATAGCTTCCATCATCGCTATGGGTGTATTCGCCACAGGGAATATTTCTGGAGCATCGTTCAACCCAGCTAGGTCTCTCGGTCCATACATCGTTAATACGATTTATGGGGGGCCCGATCTCTGGGGAGTGGCTTGGATTTATATGCTTGCACCAGTCCTTGGAGCCATCGCAGCAGTGTATTTTTACGATCAGATATTCTTAAAATCTGAATAACTATCTATATTTTTTTCTCTTTAATTGCCTGCCATACAGATTCGTCTGTAATGGGCATGTCTATTAATTTTACACCCCATGGCTGCAACGCATCAATTACTGCATTCACTATGGCAGGAGGGGCAGCGATGGCCCCCGATTCTCCTGCCCCCTTCGATCCTAGTGGATTGTGAGGGCAGGGAGTAACTGTCGATCCCAGTTCTATATCTGGTATGTGAAATGTCCTTGGAAGTGCATAATCCTGTAATGTCCCTGTAAGTAAGTTCCCCGTGCTATCATAAACAGTTTTTTCATACAAAGCTTGACCAATCCCTTGTACAATACCCCCATGCAATTGTCCCTCCACGAGCAACGGATTAATTTGCACACCGCAATCGTCAACTGCAATATACCGTTCCAATTTAACCTCTCCCGATTCTGCATCAATCTCAACCACTGCAATATGTGTCCCGAATGAGTAGGCATTGCTCACTGGATCATACAACGCTTCGGCTTCCAATCCCCTTTCTATCTCTTCTGGAAGCCCTTCTTCTTCATACGACATCATAGCTATTTTCCCTATTTTTATTGATTTATCTTTTGAACCTACCACAAAAAAATCACCATCTTCAAATCCAATATCTTCTACGGGGGCTTCAAAATACCACGACGCAATTTGTTTACCTTTATCAATTATTATTTCTGCGCATTTGAAAAGAGCACTCGCACCAACTGCGATACTCCTGCTACCAAAAGTCCCCACACCATGTGCCAGTGCATCTGAATCTCCTTCATATATTTCCATTGAATCCATGGGCAATCCTAATTTGTCAGATAATATTTGACGAAATGTTGTTTTATGCCCTTGACCATGATCTGCTGTCCCGCAGTACACTTTCACTTTTCCACCTTCTTCAAATATTATCTTCCCACTCTCTGGAACTGATGGACCGGTACCTGTATTTTCAACAAAAGTAGAAAATCCAATTCCGATATATTTACCCTCCTTTCTCAATTCCTCTTGTAGATTCCTAGTTTTATCATAATCAAGCATTTCTAGAGCTTTATCAAGGGCCAATTCGTAATTTCCACTATCATAGGTCATCCCCACTGCAGTTTCATATGGAAACGCTTCTAAAGGAACTAAATTCATACGTCGAAATTCAACAGGATCCATCCCCATCTCTCTTGCAGCATAATCTACAAGTCTCTCAACAGAATATATGGCCTCTGGCCTCCCCGCGCCTCTATATGGGCCAACTGGGGCTGTATTGGTGAAAATTCCCTTAACATTCCCGTATATTGCTGGAATCTGATAAGCTCCAGATGACAAATGTCTAAAATTGGCCGCTGGAGTCTTCCCCCATACAAGATATGCTCCTATATCAAAAACAACTTCAAATTCTATTCCTTTTATCTTTCCACTTTTTTCAACTGCTATTTTTCCCTTAACAAAAAATCCCCTTCCATGATGATCCGAATGATGCACTTCCGATCTTCTCCCTGTCCATTTCACCGGACGTTTCAACTGAATAGAACACCACGAAACCAATGGATCCTCTACATATGGTGAACCACCTTTACTACCAAAACCCCCTCCAACATCCGGCGCAATCACCCTAATACGGTCCTCTGATAAACCTAATGCAACAGATATATTCTTTCGAACACCATGTGGAGTTTGAGTTGAAGTTTTCACCGTAACTCTTCCCGTATCTTCGCTATAGCTCGCAATTACACTTCGAGGCTCCATGGCATCTGGATGGAGCTTTTGATTCACCATATCTAATTCAAATATATACTTTGCATCATCAAATGCCTCTCTTGTACTTTTTTTGTCTCCATATTCCCAATCCAGCGCTATATTATCTTCCCCCTCTCCTATATGGACTACAGGTGCGCCCTTCCCCATCGAAGACCAAACGTCACCACTACTTTCCAGTCTCTCATATTTGACCCCAACTAGTGAAAGTGCTTCGTGAGCAACATACCGATCATCTGCAATAACAATTGCAATCGGTTCTCCCGTGTATCTTACATATTCTCGGGCCAAAATAGAAAATTTACTGTCCCTTTGTCCTTCAAACGACCCCTTTACGTGAAACACGCCTGGAATTTGATCCTTTTCCAAATCTTCACTAGTATATACTGCTATGACGCCTTCTATTTCATTTGCCTCTTCCACGTCTATCGAAACTATTTTTGCATGCGCATGTTGACTCCTAAGGATCGCAGCATAAGCCAACCCTTCCGGCTGAAAATCATCTGTATATCTCCCTTCCCCTTTTATAAGTGGAATATCTTCAAACCTTGGTATTTCTGCCCCCGAAACTTTCGCTTTTACCATTATCTGTAGTTTGTACTACTCCCGGGTTAAGCGTTACTGGACTAGCTCACTCTCTGAATAAATAACATTTCATATGGCCTCCGTACTCATAGGGTTCGTCATAGCATGGGACTGAGCTCCGAATCTATACCCATCATCGGCCAATTTACACTATGCATTCCTCCTTTGAAAATACATTGAATTCATTCATCCTCTCCGAGAAACCTAAGTCCGAGCCAATCTTACCTACATACATGTCCGATTCTTCACTTTCTGAAGATATCCCTCTCGAAGATCTCGTCGGAGCCTGCAGAGCAATCATTGGTGATAATCTTCGTTCTATAACCTATTTCACGCAATCTAGTCATACTCAGCTCTACTTACGATCCGATCTAGACCAGGATGCCGATCTCGCAGGCTTCACCGATCTAGAATCTCGCGGATTAGACGGTGCACCAATCGCTTATCGTGGATCCGAACTAGGAAATTACCTCTATACCATACGAGTTTTCGAGTTTGGGTATCTATTACGTGTATTAAATAATAACCGAGGCGTGTTCATAACAACGGACAATATCACATTACAAGATTTTTCAGAAGCATACTCAGCCATAAGACAAATTTTAACTTGATGTCTCCCTCCCGATATCATAGAAAAATTCATGTTCCACCTCCGCGTTTCGTAATCAATGACTATTGAAACAACTGTCGAACTCGAGGGGCATATCATCGATTCCGGTATAATGCAACGTGCATTCGGAATAATCATGGATATGGGTGGGATTTTTCACGTTGAACAGTTCGACGTCGGAACGCATAAAAATGAGACTACTTATTGCCGTATGACAGTATCTGCAGATTCTAAAGAACTTTTATTACCGATTTTACACGAACTTCATCAAAACGGAGCTACAATAGCCGAACCCGTAGACGCCACCCTAGAACCTGCCCCTTCTTCCAAAGTTGTCCCCCGTGGATTTTATAGCACGACGCATCACCCCACTGATATACTATATGAAGGTGAATGGGTCTCTGTAGACAATATAGAAATGGACACTGCAATCGTTGTGAATCCTCATACAAAAACAGCTTCAACCAAAGTACTCACCTCCGTTGATGAAAATGATCTGATAGTTACCGGAGAAGCTGGCATTCGAGTAAAACCCCCCTCCCGACCTCGAGATTCTTCTGGTGGTCCATTTGGATTTATGCAAGGTGGAGTATCTTCGGAACGCCCATCTGAATCTTTGATCAAGAAAATAGCCGAAACCATCCGGGATACAAAAGAACAAAACGGAAAAATACTCGTGGTCCCTGGACCTGCAGTAATACATTCTGGAGCTGGAGATGACTTGTCGCGATTAGTGCATGAAGGTTATATCGATATGATATCTGCTGGAAATGGATTTGCAGTTCACGATCTCGAAAGAAACCTATATGGTACTTCACTTGGCATGAATATAACTACGCTTGCCCATCCTCGGAAAGGACACAAACATCACATCTATACGATTTCTGAAATAGTCCGTGCCGGTTCCATAAAAGCTGCAGTTGAACAAAAAATAATCACTGGCGGGGTCATGTATGAGTGCGTAACTAATAATATTCCCTATGTTCTTGCTGGATCAATTCGAGATGACGGACCGCTTCCTGACACAATCACCGACACAATTAAAGCACAAAACGCAATCAGGGAACAAACACAAAAAGCAGATTTAGTACTCATGCTTTCTACCCTATTACATTCTGTAGCTGTTGGAAATTGCCTCCCTTCTACTACTCCAACTGTCTGTGTCGATATCAATCCAGCAACTGTCACCCAACTCCTCGATCGCGGTTCATCCCACGCTGTAGGTGTGGTCACCGATGTTGGCATGTTCGTCCCCAGACTTGCACAAGCACTCCTGAATGAGTAAATTTCCAACTTTCTTTCCTCATGTGTAATATATAGATTATATGTAGGAGGATGTACTCCCCAACTGCCCTAGGTAAGTAAGAGGTTAATTGGAAGGAGGTTTCAGTTCTTCTAAGGTGTAGAATTCGTGACGCTCAACGTCGTTTTCAATTAGTTTTTTAAAATCAGGATTGCCAGCACGGGCAGCCATCTCTTCCATATCCATATCATATCGTATTAGAATCGCTTTTTTATCGTTTACTTTTGCGTAGATTTGTTTTCCAGAATTAACCGCGTCTTGATTATCAAGACTAGACAGCATTAATTGTTCCCAGCTTTCAAAATCACTTTTAATGTGCACAACAACTGCTATATTTTTAGTAGGCATGGGGAACATAGGGTTGGGATGGGTAAAAGTCCTTCACTCTCTCTAGAAATAACTTTCCAACTTTCTTTATTTAGAATCATTTACTCTCTCACGAGCCGCAGCAACAACCAACGGAAACGTAATTGTCGCA
>CAWVSQ010000020.1:0-8895 GCA_963933005.1 uncultured euryarchaeote | reverse complement strand
ATGGACTCATCTATTCTGGTTCTTTGGCCATCCTGAAGTCTATATTGTATTTTTCCCAGCCCTAGGTGCAATGGCAGAGATTTTCCAGACGTTCACAGGCAAACGAATTGTTGGAAGAAAATGGTTCATAGCAGCCCTTGTTCTCGTCACTGTCCAAAGTTTCGTTGTTTGGATGCACCACATGTTCCTTACTGGGATCAATCTCGAAATAAAAACAATTATCATGATAACTACCATTGGAATATCGCTCCCATTCGATTTGATGGTATTTGCTCTCATCTATACTCTCATAAAAGGAAGAATTCAGTTCACCACTCCCTTCCTCTTTGCATTCGGGGGGTTGATTTTATTCATCATCGGTGGAATCACTGGGGTCTTTTTGGGCGCCGTAGTGCTCGACTACGAATTCCGTGGGACCTATTGGGTAGTTGCACACTTCCATTACGTTATGGTTGGCGGTGTAACTGGTCTAGTCGCAGCAATTTACTATTGGTTCCCGAAAATAACTGGTAGAATGTACGATGAGTTCTTGGGTAAGGTGAATTTCGTATTATACTTCATAGGTTTCAATCTACTTTATTTCCCATTGTTCATCGCCTGGGAAACTCCACGTAGAGTTTTCACTTACTCCCCATCCTTGATACCCTGGCATCAAATGGCCACTATCGGTGGATTAATCTTGGCAGCTTCATTTGTTGTAATGCTATACAATTTCTTTGTAAGCCTCTCCCGCGGAGAAGAAGCTGGACCATGTCCCTGGAAATATGCATCCACACTAGAATGGGCCCTCCCCTCTCCACCACCTCTAGAAAATTGGGAAGGGACTCCTACTTATGAAAATGGCAAACTAGAATTCTTGCCAGATAACATAAAAACAGATGGAGGTGAATCTATTCATGAGTGATGAAACAGCCGCCCATCATGTAGAAACACATGCGAGCATTTGGCCATTTTGTATATCTATAGGTGTTCTATTCTTCCTCGTTGGACTCTCCGGATTCACTCAGGGAAATTCTCCATCTCTCGTTTATCCCATCACTCTTATACTTGGACTACTAGTTTTCTCAGCTTCTATGATCGGGCTTGGTGTTCAACGATTCGAAGGTCCAGAAGGCGGATTTGGAGAAGCGTGGCCATTCCAAAACGTAGAGAATATGAAAACTGGGGTATGGATTTTCTTAGCTTCAGATGTAGTTCTATTCGGAGCTTTCATAGGCACTGCCATTTTCATCCGAGTCGCTTATGGTTGGACAGCTTGGACCCCAGTCCCAGATGATGTTCTCCCCGGTTTGATGAATACCTATTTACTTCTAACCAGTAGTTTCACCGTAATTTTAGCTCTTGTAGCCGCAGAGCGAAGAAATAGATACGGGGTAGTTATAAGTCTAATTACAACACTACTCCTCGGGATAGGTTTCTTAGTGAACAAAGGCATTGAATGGAATCATCTGTTTCAACATGGTTTGTGGCTTTCGACCAATGTGAAAACTTCCACCTTTTTCCTCACAACCGGTCTTCATGCGGCCCATGTAATTGGTGGTTTAATAATTTGCATCTGGCTTATAGGCCGCGCCTGGAATGGTGCATATTTAGGGGATAATCGAGTCCTCGAATACTTTGGCTTATATTGGCACTTTGTTGATATTGTATGGCTATTTCTATTTCCCCTATTCTATATCTTATGAGGCAATCAAAAAATGGTATCACTTAAAACTTACACAATAATATACGCCGCATTGTTCATTTCTGCAACAGTACAAGTTCTCATAGAATTCGCAGGTCTACTAGGAACAATGTATTGGATCGCCTTTTGGGCCATCATGATTTTATCTCTTTTAAAAGCTGTATTGGTCGCAGGATGGTTCCAACATTTACGATACGAGCCAGCTTCATTGAGCTATCTGATTCTCATCGGTTTAGGGGCCGCCCTTGCACTCACCCTAGCTGCATCCTATTCTATTCAATAATTTTGAATTCTTTCCAATATTTGTTTAAACCAAACTCGTCGTGCATAAATAGATGTAAAGTTTAGCTTTAATTGTGACTGAAAAGACACCTTCTATCTCTATCTATCTACTTTCATTTGTCTGCATAGGTGTCTATGTATTTTCCATGGTAAAAATCTTAAACGCGTCTCTGTATTCTTTACAAAATTTGCTCTTTATTTTAATAGCAATCGCATCACTTTTCACAATTTTTCTACACAGAAACAACTCAAATAAGGTCAAAATTCTATTGTGGATCGGAACTATTCTGTATTTAATTCACCCGTATGACATTTTATTTAATTTAATTGCCAAAACGAATCCCACTCATCTTCTTCCTGGGCCCTTTCTTAATCCATTCTTCGACCTTTTAATTTTCACAATTTTCTTCTTGTCTCTTACTTTCTCTCTTGAGTTTTACACTTCATCTTTCACCATGCCCGATGAACCCCCTGTACAAAAATCTCCATCTTTTCTATCTGCATATTTTGCCCATTTTTCATATATATCCAAACATTCTCTATTTAATTATGTCCACTTAACAAAACCCAGATTAATGTGGCTCCTATGTCTAGTTGCGTTTGCAGGAATGGCTGTTAGTGCAAGAGATTCTTTATCTCTTAACACAATCGTCCTAACCCTACTAGGGGGGATTCTAGCAATCGGGGCGAGTGGAACCTTCAATCATATTTTCGAAGCCGATCTAGATCGAAATATGAGCCGAACTGCCAATAGGCCCCTGGCAACCCAGAAGATATCTATATCGAACGCTTGGATTTTTGGCATCACCCTTGCGATCGCTTCAATTCTTATATTTTTAACATTAAACATCTTCGCCGCATTTCTCGCATTATCTGCAATCCTTTTCTATAGTGTGATTTACACTCTCTTACTTAAACCAAACACTGCCCAAAATACAGTAATTGGGGGAATTGCTGGATCCTTTCCAGTTATTATTGGTTCCGTTGCAGCAACCTCTGCTATTACCACCGATGCCATCTTACTCGCAATACTAATTTTCTTTTGGACCCCTGCTCATTTTTACAATCTAGCTTTAACCTATAAAAAAGATTTTGAGCAAAGTGGTTTACCAATGTTTCCTGTTGTGCATGGAGATGCAAAAACTAGGAAACATATTTTGTTTTACTTTGGAGCAACTCTCATTTCTGCTCTGTTATTCTTTTCTGTTAGTGGACTTTCTTTGCTATTCTTTTTTGTAAATTCTATCTTTTCCATAGTATTTCTTTGGACAATAATTCTTTCACATTATCAACCTTCTAGATTGACTTCAATGAGGGCATTTTACGCATCAAATCTATATCTTGGTGCACTTTTGATCTCTATTATTTTGGAAGTTCTATTTAATCTCCCCGCCTGGGGATATCCACTATGACTCTGGCATTGTCTCCTCCCAAGCGCAACCTTTTATTATTATTCTTATTCATTTTCATCCTAGAGTTTTCTTTAACAATAGTCTACCTCCTTTATTCAGGAGTCATCCTGACCGATCCTTTGGTTCTTCTTTATCCATTTTTATGGATCAATTCCAGTATCTTCGTTCTCCTCAGAATTCTTCCAACAAACATACCTCTCCCCCGTAAATTACCTGCAATTTTTCTTGGATTTTTATATTTTGCGGTACTAGCATATCTTAGTTCTATCTTGACCCCTGGACATGTCTTTCATGGCCATACTATCTCTAATCATGATTTCGGCTTAAGAATCGCATTTGCATCTATGCCTCCTGGCTGGGCACCATCCCTATTTTATAGTGGAAATCTGATTTCTATATATGCACTTTTCTTCGAGTTGGTAGGTTATCTTTCTCTTTCCTATTTATTTTATAGATCTGTGCTTAGCTTCGACAGATTCGCATTATCTGGTGCAATAGGTGTCTTTTCTTGTGTAGGATGTACTCTTTGGCCTCTTGTAGGCACGTATCTAACTAGTATTTCGGGATCTTCCCTTCCTCTCTTTCTGTCAACACATCAATCCTATGGTTTCTCAACATTGATATTTATCACTGCACTTTCACTACTTTTCTGGAATCTACCAAAACGCGATTTCTAGATTTCAATTGGCGTTCCAAATTTATTATAACTAACTATCTCATCTATCTCTTTTCTTTCTTTTTTCCCTGTAACTTTCTTTATAGGGTATCCAAACCCCACCACGGCAGTGAGATGGTATTCTTCTGGTATATCCAAAGATAGTTTGGCCCTCTCTTGGTCTGGTTCTTTTATCGTGTATAACCGAGAACCAACGCCATTTTCCCACCCAACTAATTGCATTTGTGTTATTGATCTCCCCGCATCTATTTCATTAAAATTATATTTTGGATCTGTAGTAGTAACTATTGCAAAATTCGCATCTCTCACCCAACCTCCTGTGGGGCTACAACTGGCTAGACTATCTAATTCTTCATCCCCTTCCACAAGTATATAATGCCAATGCTGTAAATTTCTCCCACTTGGAGCAAGCCTACCAGCTTCAAGAATTTTCTTTTTAGCTTCTACATCTACCGATTTTTTTTCAAAATCCCGTATTTCAATTCGAGTTTTAATAATTTCTAATACTCCCATTCATTTTCTATGACCTTCATTTTAATATCTCTTTATATCACAAATCCTAACGCATAATTCCTCTCCCCTCCGATCCAAACCAATGAATGTAATCAAGGCAATTGATGTTCAGAAATCTTATTCTGGTGTCTCCGCGGTAGATGGGGTGTCCCTTTCTATCAAAAAAGGAGAAATATTTGCCTTAATTGGTCCAAATGGGGCTGGAAAAACAACCCTCATAAACTGCCTTACTGGTGCATCTTCTTTTGATTCAGGATCTATCCAAATTTTAAACAATACGCCTCGTAATGTGGTCAAATCTAAAATATCTTTATTACCTCAGTCGTTCGAGCCACCTACTCATTTAACGGTCTCCGAATTGATTATTTATTTCTCTGGTCTATATGGGATTAAAACTGATCCCAGTACTATATTAAAAAAAGTGGGTCTGTCTTCTCAATCCAACAAGAGATTTTATGAACTGTCTGGAGGACAAAAAAGAAGAATTTGCGTTGGAATTTCAATAATTAACGACCCCGACATTCTTTTTCTAGATGAACCCACCACTGGAATTGACCCAGCAGGAAGATTTGAAATATGGGACCTTATAGAAACTATGGCTTCAAGCGGCTCTACTATCTTCCTTACCACTCATTATATGCACGAAGTGGAACGACTCGCAGACCGTATTGGGGTAATTTCAAATGGAAAAATAATAGCCACAGGAACTCCTTCTGATTTAATTACCAAGTTCGGCGGCGATTGTACACTTACTATCAAAACAACTTCTGATATCTCTTCATCTTTCAAAGAATTTTCACCGTCCTTTAAGGGTGGGAATTTACATTTCAATAACATTCAACCAAATCAAATTGGATCCCTATTAACACAAATTGAAATTTTAAACGTGGAATATAGTAGTTTGACTTGGAATCGTCCGAGTTTAGAAACAGTCTACATGGAACTAATGGACAATCTCCCTGGAGAATTCTTATGAACTTAACTAGAATCTCGGCGGAATCTTCAGCATCTTGGAAATCATTTTTACGTAAAAGAACAGCAGTTTTCTTTACATTTCTTTTTCCCATAATCTTAGTTTCTATATTTAGTTTTCTTGTTGGGACCCAAACTAGTGGTTTATTTTCAGAAGAACCTGCGTATTACGTTGCAAGCTATATTTCCATAGTTATCCTTTTTACACCTCTCTCTAGGATGTCTATGACCGTGGCCCGTGGAAGAGATGGATCCTTGTTCAAAAAACTCTCTACCACCCCCCTTACACAAACAGAATGGCTTTTGGCACATACCATTACAATTTTCAAAATCTGTCTATTTTCAACCCTTTTAGTCTTGATAATTGCTTCAATACTCACCGATTTCTCATTTACTATCCCTCTCACTCTAATTTTATTCATATTTTTGGGGTCGTTTTTATTTTGCAATATTGGGGTGATCCTGGGGAGTATAACCAAATCTCAAGATGGTGCCATAACCGCTAGTAATTCTGTCGCACTTCCTCTCCTTTTTCTTTCAGATACGTTTATACCCTTGAACTTTTTCCCGAATTGGTTCATTCCTTTGATCTCATTTTCCCCCTTAACACCTTTCTCTAGAGCAACCCGAGAAATTTTTCTTTCTTCAACTTTCCCAATCAATGGATTTCTATCTTTACTAATGCTCACCATAATTGCATTCGCAATCAGCTCTTATTTACTTCCCTTCAAAAATGACTAGTATCTCTTATTTTATCTAAGTTCCAATAAATCTCCACCCATAGATGTGATTTAATAATAAATATGTAATCACTCCCAAGCCCAATGATATAATCCATGAAGTCGCCCCTATTCTGCCTATTTTTCGATGATATTTTAATTTAAGTAACTCACTTGGACTTCTAGTAATCCCTGTAATCACCTGGTATACTACTAGTGGAACTGCGGCTATTGACAAACCAATATGGATTGACAACATGACCAAATATACATACCGAACCAGAGACGGGCCTATGAATTCTTTCGTCCCACCACCTCCTACTTTTGTCAAATATAGTATTAGAAACAATATTATCAATCCAAACGAAGTCAACATCGCCCGTCTATGCTTTTCAATGTCTCCTCTTCTAATCCAATACCATCCTAAAATTATCAAACAAAGGGCACTTAAATTCACAATCGCAATAACATCTGCAAGCCGATTTATTGCCGAAACTGTAAGTTCTGGATAGATGCTTTCAGGCCATATATCCAAAAAAGTCCCTATTACTATAACATACCCTACAAAACTAATTAGTATGGTCGAAACTACTGTATTTTCTTTCAGAATAGTTTTCCATTTTAAAATTCCCATTAGTATGGTCTCCCGTACCAAAACCAATGCACCAAACAGGTTTTAGTCTATTGTTATGAAAACTTGAGCTTTCGCTTCGTGGATAAACTTTTATCGTGGAGTAAGGAATTTATTGATTCATAAATGCTACCAATCGATAGTTCACCCATATCTCGAAATGGAAAAATTCTAATTTTGGCATACGACCACGGACTCGAACACGGTCCCATAGATTTTACCAATCTACCGGAAACCATGGATCCCGAATCTATTTTTGATTTGGCATGCCATGACGCTGTCACCGCCCTAGCAGTTCAAAAAGGTATTGCAGAGGCTTATTATCCCTCTTACAAAAACGATGTCAACCTCTTGGCAAAAATAAATGGAACCTCTAACCTTTGGACCGGGGAACCAAATTCCTCGGTCAATTGGTCTGTTGATTATGCAGTCGAACTTGGGGCTTCTGCTATTGGATTCACTTTATACGGGGGATCTAACCATGAAATTGAAATGGCAGAGGAGTTCCGACTGGCTCAAGAAAAAGCTAGATCCCATGGAATCCCTATAGTCATGTGGTCTTACCCCCGTGGCCAAGGGATACAAGAAAAATTCAATGGAAATGATACTGCAGACGAAGTCATCGCTTATGCATCTAGACTTGCTTTGGAACTAGGGGCCGACGTTGCTAAGATTAAATATCCCGGAAGCGAGGCCGCAATGCGATGGGCAGTTAAAGCGGCAGGCCCCGTCAAAGTGGTTCTCAGTGGTGGTTCAAAAGTAGACGATTTGACATTTCTCACTAGTGTTCAAATTGTCATGGATGCCGGTGGATCTGGCCTCGCAGTAGGTCGAAATGTGTGGCAGCGTGATAATGCAAACGAAATGCTAGATGCACTTGGTCGGATAGTCCACGACGGCGAATCCGCTGAAGATGCCCTATCCTCTCTAACATGATCGAAGATATATTCAATACCATAGCAGAATCTGCTCCTTTCATCCGAAAAGAATTAAGCATTCGTCGTGAATCTTCCACTACTCAGAACCCAACTGGAGATTCTCAGTTAGCAGCTGACATTTGGGCAGATAATTTCTTCGCAGACAAACTCATGGAACTTGACAGTGTTGGGTCTTACGCATCCGAAGAACGCGAAGAAATATTAATTTCAGGAGATGGATTTTCAGTTGCAATAGACCCTCTAGATGGTTCTTCAAATTTACTATCTAATAATATGATAGGAACTATTGTTGGGGTGTACGATTCTCAGCTTCCCACTTCTGGAAAGAATATGATCGCAGCAGCATATGTTCTATATGGTCCTATAACCACAATGGTGATCGCACATTCTGGATCTGTCAACGAATTTATAGTTGATCAAGGAAAGCTCCAGCCACTTCGAGAAAATATAGTTCTACCTGAAACCCCGCAGTTATACGGATTCGGAGGACTTGAAAAAGAATGGAAGCCCTCATTTAAAAAATATGCAGACCGCATCCGAACCAAACTCAAACTACGTTATGGTGGTTCTCTAATAAGCGATGTCAATCAAATATTAACCTACGGTGGAATTTTCGCATACCCCGATCTTATATCTTCCCCAAATGGGAAACTTAGAGTTTTGTTTGAGGCACATCCTGTGGCCTACATAATTGAATCAGCTGGCGGTCTATCTTCTAATGGAGATATATCCCTCCTAGATCTGTCCCCTGACACTCTTCACGCTAGAACTCCCCTTTATGTTGGGAACAAAAATCTGATCGAAGAACTTTCTAATCTATAATAATGGCAAAGTACGAACGTACAACTAATATAGCCTCCGTTGTCATTTACGATTCTAAATGCCCCTACTGCTCCGCAGTAACAAAATGGCTGAAACGGACTCGAGATCTAGGAGCCCTATCCTGGCACGAAAATACGGCTCAAAATTTCTTGAAAGCCCAATTCAATTACCCCCCGTTCGCTATGTTCTTAATTGTTCCTTCTGAAGGCAAAATATATGCCGGACCCGACGCAGCACGAGAATTAT
>CAWVSQ010000019.1:0-8966 GCA_963933005.1 uncultured euryarchaeote | reverse complement strand
AGACGCTATCGGAGGTAACCAATCGCGTCAAGGAACTCCTTTAAACTAAGAAATTTTCAGTCCATCTTTATTCGCAATTTCCAAGCTTCATGAGTGGATCTTCTGATGTATCTGATCCCTCTGTACGAACATATCTTTTCTCACCCGAAATGACAGATTCTAATACTATATTTTCCCCATTCACCACAACGTGATATCTTGTTAAATTCGACTCTATCATGCTATGTACTTGATCGATGTTTCTTTTTTGTATCTGACTTGCAACTTTAAATCCAATTGTTTCAATATCTCTGCAATCATTATGCTCGCCATTTTCCCCTAACTCAATACATGTAACTTCCCATGAATGCATACTTAATTTATCCTCTCTACCAGTTGTATTAAACTTGACCCTTGCCTATTATGATTCACTCTTGTAACTTCCCTTTAAAAAGCTGACCAAATATGGCATACGATATATTGTTTTTAATAAATATAACTTACAATTTTAATACTTTTTTTGTATTCTATTGCATTTTCGTT
The DNA here is from genome assembly GCA_963933005.1 of uncultured euryarchaeote. GTDB lineage: Archaea > Halobacteriota > Halobacteria > Halobacteriales > Hikarchaeaceae > Hikarchaeum. The sequence continues at coordinate 8,444 of CAWVSQ010000019.1, read as the reverse complement.
ATGGAGCGTCACTGGTAATAAAACCTACAATATATTGCTAAGACAGCCTAAGAAAGACCATGTTTAGAATTGGTTCTCATGTTTCAACAGCAGGTGGAGTTGAAAAGGCGGTCGACCGCCAAGTGGAAATAAAAGGAAACTGCGGTCAACTTTTTGTAGGTTCTCCCCGCGGATGGAAAGTAGGAGAAGTCAAAAAAGAGAGTGCAGACCTATTTAAAAAATACTGCTCAGAAAAAGACGTTGGGCCTTGGATAGTCCACGGAACGTATCTAATCAATTTGGCAACACCAAAAGAAGAATTAGCAGAGAAATCCGTTGCAACCGTTCAAGGAGAATTAGATGCATCAGCAGAGTTAGACATTCCATATTATACATTCCACCCCGGTGCACACACGGGCGAAGGGGTTGAGAAAGGACTGAAAAACATAGCCATGCGACTTTCTCAATTGGAGATCCCAAGCTCCGTCACACTACTTCTAGAAAACACTGCTGGAAAAGGTACTACTCTAGGGGAGACGTTCGCAGAACTCCAAACGATGGTAGAAGAATCAACATATGGATACGACGACATAGGGGTGTGTCTTGATACATGTCACTTATTTTCTGCCGGATATGGATTTGGAACCAACGAAGAAATCTCTCAGATGATTGATGAAATTGAAGGGACAATCGGCATTGAAAATGTGCGTTATTTACATCTAAACGATTCGAAGCACCCATTCGGATCAAAAAAAGATGAACACGAACACATAGGTGATGGAGAAATCGGAGAGGTGCCCTTTAAAACTCTCATCAACCACAAACTCTTTAGAGACCTTCCAATGGTTCTAGAAACGCCAATAGATGAGGAAAAAGACCACTCTTGGGACATTCAAAAAATAAGGGAATTAAGGAACGATTCTTAAATCATGGTGATAGAACCAGCGTTGAACAGGCTCTCTATCTCTTACCCAAATACTCCTTCGGAGTTAATCGATCATGCGATTGAATATTCTAAAACAATCAAATTACCTATTGACATTTCCGTTATTCATTGGACTATATCCCGTCGTGCAACCAAACGGGCAGCTTGCTGTAAATTTTCCCCCGGATCTCCTGATATTCTCATCTCTCTTACGTGGAAAGCTTTCCAGGCCTATGGCTGGGAAAAATTCAAGAGCATCATACGGCACGAGTTGATTCACGTATGGGAATATCAAACACATGGATCAACTTCTCATGGATCGTTATTCAAAGAAAAAGCACAACAATTAGATGCACCTCTTCGCTGCGACGCATTTTGTCCCCCTAGGTTCTATCTAATCTGTACAAACAAAACCTGTCAATGGAAAACTATGCGTCACCGTGCTTCCAAAACAGTAACTCACCCTTTCAATTGCTATCGTTGTAGTAAGTGTGGGTCCCCTTATACAGTCGAACACGTTGGCACTTCCATCCGTTGGAACACCCACTCGGAATATATTCAGGCACGACAAAAAATAGGAACCTACTGGTAGTATCTCCTCTATTCAGATATATTCCTTCCAATGACGTATTGCCCAATAACCAATCCCCGAACACACCAATCCTCCTGTAACCAAATATAAATATATTTGCAGTGTGTACTCTGTACCTCGCATCACTCTAACCAATCCCTCTCCTGATAATGACGCTAGAACAAACCCCAATATTGTAATCGCAATTACTACTTTTATTACCTCGAATGCGTTTCGTTTCCCCGTCTTTTCTATATGATATATAGTACTTATAAATAAAATTGAACTAAATAAAACATAAATTCCTAATCTTTGATCGCTTCCCACATTTTCTCCATTAACTAGACCTATCAATCCCACTATGGTCAACGCAAAAACCAAAGTAAACAATACAACTTGAAAACCAACTTTTCCCAACCTACTCCCTCCGATCAATTTTAAGGATTTTGTTATGCCACCGAATCCATTCCCAATCCCCCTAATTATGCCGCCAAATCCTCTCCCAATCCATTTAATTTTTTCTGGAATGTTTATTTTCCCACCTCTTGGCCCCATTCTTCTTTTTTTGCCAAACCCCTTCATAATTTTTTCTCTCTTATATTTCAGTAGAGGGAAGGCTATATACATGGCGCCTAAAAATCTTCCATTCAATGTCCCAAAACTCGAAAACCATCACAATAACTGATGATGGTGTCACTTTGCCCATCACTTCAATTCTTACCGGTCGTGGTTTTATCACGGGCAAATCTGGATCTGGGAAATCTAACACAGCTAGTGTGGTAATCGAACAACTTCTTAACAATCGTTGTCCCCTTTTGATCATTGACACTGACGGCGAATATCGCGGTCTAAAGGAAAAATACAAAGAACTTATCCACATGGGCCAAAGCAGTGAGTCCGACGTAGAATTAACGTTAGATCGGGTAGATCTAATCACGGATCATGCGCTAATCCAAGGAGCACCTATCATTCTAGATGTATCTACCTTCAAAAATGATCAAGCAAAATCAATCATTAACGAGGTTGTTACTTTGTTATTTGATAAGGAAAAAGAACATAGGAAACAATTTTTAATTATAATTGAAGAAATACACGAATTCATTCCTCAACAAGGCGGAGTAGACGAGTTGGCGCAAAATATAATTCGAATAGCAAAACGCGGACGGAAACGCGGACTTGGAATTTGTGGAATATCTCAAAGACCTTCTGCAGTTGATAAAGATTTCATCACTCAATGTAACTGGTCCGTTTGGCATCGCTTTACATGGGCGATAGACAAAAAAGCAGTAAACCAAACATTAGGGATTACCTATGCAAATGAAATATCTTCTCTCAAAACAGGAGAGGCATTTTTAGCAACAGACTGGGATGAAACTAGGAGAATTACACTAAAACAGAAAGAAACTTTCGACGAAGGCGCAACACCCTACACTTCAGATATAGTCCGTCCCACTTTTAAATCAGATCAGAGTGAATTAATAGAACAACTACGCTCTATAGAAGGTCCTCCTCCTGAATTGGACCCAAAAGCATTGAGGACAGAACTCACCTCCAAAAATTCTCGTATCAAAGACTTAGAAAAACGTATTCTAGAACTGAAATCAGAAATAGATTCAAAACCACATTACACTCTACCTCCAAAACCCCTTTCCCAATCCGATATCCCCTCTCAAACCCTACTATCAGATTCGATAGAATCCGTCAAATCAAACAAAAAGAAACAAACTACTATCGACGTTTCTCAAGATTTCAATCCAATTTGGGAAATTGGACAGCTAACACTCTACGTGTGGCGCGTTTTTCTACATGCATTTTTGGTAATTTTGGTCAAATTGTTGGGAATTTTTAAAATAAAAGTTTAATTACAAAAAGCATCTAGGTCATTATAGAGGCACACTTGATGTCAAAACATAATCATAAGCATCCCGATTTTAACCAAAGCGAAAGGAAACATCGTGGCTTACTTGAAGTACGTGCGGACGGTGGCGCAAAAACAACTATACAGGCTGTGGATTGTCCTGCAGACAAAGTATACAGTAATCGGAGAATATTTATCCAGGAGGTGGCCGAGCGCCATTTTGACAACCGAGAGGTCTGGACCGCTTTGAGAGACCCTGCCAAAAGGGTAGTAAAAGGATCTGATATTCCTCTTAAATCCAAAACTGAAAATTCTCTTTTGGAAGGCTCAAAAGCATGGGGAAGGTCCTATGTCCGTCCTTGGAAAGGAAGAACTCAAAGCATGTCTCTCATGGAGCGCGTTCTCGCCCCCGAAGCAGACGATAAAAAACATGCCCATCAAAACGAGGCAATGATGTACGTCTTAGAAGGAAAGGGGTATGAAATCCATGACGGAGAAGAATACACCTGGGAAGCTGGAGATTTAATTATAATACACGGAGGCTGTGTCCACGAGCATTATTCAGTCGACCCTGATAAACCATGCCGCCTTTTAGTTTATAATTCGCTTCCAATCTATAATTTCCTACATCTTGTTTACCAAGGTACCGTTCGCCACACTCCTGGCGACGCAGCAAAAGATCCAAACTGGGTCCCACCATTCGATTGGAACGTTGGCCGTGAAGAATACTCTAGAGAAGATCACGATCAATACGCACAGATGAGATCAATGCTATCCAAAGAAGAAGCAGCAATTCAATCTGCAACCCGGAGGGCCGGTGTATAATCATGCCTTCTGATAACATACCTCTGGACGATCCTCATAATTATGAGTTTGATCACATCCCGCGCCACCGAAAAAGAATCAAAGAAATGGTTCCTGATGATTATATCCATCAAGACGAACGCGAGGAATGGAATCAGGGGACTCTAACTGCATCTCACTACCAAGAGTTCCTTGAAGATTCAAAACAAAATCCACTTTCTCAACATGGCCCCCGTGGCCCTCTGCACAAAATCATCAAACCCGGAGAAATGCCTTGGGAAGATTCTCCACATGGCAAACTCAAGTGGCTTCTCAATGAAAAAATGGAAAGGGATCTTGGACCAACAGGGGCCGTAAACACTGATCTTTACATGCAAATCATACCACCTGGTGGAAAATCTGGTAAACACCGGCATATGAGTGAAGAGTTAGTATTTATCTTAGATGGAGAAGGGTACGATCTCCATTGGGACCCCACTGCTGTAATGCGGGATAAAGTCATTTGGGAGTGGCCAAAAGAGCCCCAAAAATTCCTATGGGAAACCAATGATGTAATCTTCATTCCAACAAACACCGCGCATCAACATGTCAACGCTAGCGAAGACCGTCCAGTCAGGCTACTTTGCTGCAATGCACGTATCTATAATCATCTAGGTCTTGGATTCAACGATTTGGAACAATTCGAAAACGCACCAGAATACCAAGAGTAGATTTTTCTTTTACTCCCCTCAGTTTTTCTATTAAATGGGTCGGGCCAGATTCGAACTGGCGATCCCCGCAATGTGAATGCGATGTCATAACCAGACTAGACCACCGACCCCTGTGTTTATCTTCTACTTTTCCATCTCCCTTAAGTATTGTTGGGCATTCCTAAAAAAAATCTTTATCAATAACCAGGGTTTCTTTCTTCAACACCTTCCCGTTGATTAATCAATCGAGCAAATACGAACATAGCGTCCGATAGTCTATTCAAATATTCTAGACATAACCCCACTTCGTTTTCTTCTTTTACAAGTGCAACCACTCTTCTCTCCGCTCTTCTACATACCGCCCTCGCATTGTGCAATTTCGCCCCATCCTCACTCCCTCCTGGAAGTATAAATGAGTGGAGTGGCTCTAACTCCTCCTCACAATCATCAATCCAACTCTCAACCAACCGAATATGTTCTGATGTTATCTCCACTCTCCTTCCCCCTACACATGCAAGCTGTGCTTGAATTATATGTAGGTGATTCTGAATCTCATTAAGATATGCTCCCACGTCCTCATATTTTTCAACAGAAACCAAACCTATGACCGAATTCAACTCATCGACAGTGCCATACGATTCTACCCTAACATCATCTTTGTCTACCCGTTCCCCATTTGCCAAATCAGTTTTTCCTGAATCTCCACGTTTTGTATATATCTTCATATGATTTTATAACTCCTTTTGCGTGAGGGGGTATCGTTTTAACTATTATATCTTCCACCAGCATATGCGTTTTCTAAGTTTGATTTCTATTTATCGTTTATATATCTCATCATACAGTTTATATATATGTCCAAATCGATAGACTTAGCCCATACGCGATTTCTAAACTCCCAGTCCAAAACTTATATCCCGCCCCCCCGGCACCGATTTGATATGGGGCTATTCCAGGATTGTTACTCTTTTGAAGGATGGAAAAAATGGCCAAAAAAACAATTGTATATATATGGGATCTTATATGCTGTATTTTTCAAATTTTTTCTAGCCCTCATTTTGATATTCCTGTACGAACCCACCAATCTCCAAACAATATTCGCACTTCTTTTTATTTTATGGGCGGTGTATCAACCGATTTTTAATTTTTTGGCCTTTCGCATGCGTCCATTATAGCATTTCCACATCGTCTATCCCCTGAGCTCAACACTTGCGATATTTTATTTAAATATATTCTATTATAAGTAACAAACCTGCAACAATACTCGCAAACCCTGCTATATTCCCTATATGCTTTCGATGAACATTGTGAAGTTTTCCCCATAACTGACTTAAAATCCCCATTGAAACTATGATCGAAACGCAAAATGAACTGAGAAATAGTATCCCCTCGACCATTTCCGATGCTGTTATGAGTAATAGAATTAGAAATCCACTACCTGCAAATCCATGGACCATTCCTACTACTATTGATGTTAAGCTCCAATCAGACCATTTTTGCATAGGGTTTAAATGACCAAATTCACTTCCGTGTTTGTGTTTGTGGGTGTTTCTTATTTCTTTAAATACTATATGCTTTAACCCCAAATAGATTAGTGTGATTCCTACTGCAATTTCTCCAACCTCATATAATGTTCCTGGCAATTTGATATTTAATAGTAACAACATCAATCCGATCACCACTGTGGTGATTGAATGCCCAACTCCCCATGCAATTCCGATTCTCCAGGGGGCAACATCTTTTTTTTGACTTACTAAAGTAGACACCGCTACCACGTGGTCTATTTCGAATGTATGTTCAATCCCTATTAAAATGCCAATTATGATTATGCCAACCATCGGCATATCTACAAAACCATGCCCCAGAAAATCAAACACAGATGATTTTTGTTAATATGCTTTAAAAATCCATTGAATTTATTATCAGTGCCCTATCATAAACTTGATATTCATTTCCCGATTTATTTTTCATGTAATGGCTTATTCTCGTGAATTTCACTGTGATAACTGTGGATGTGCTCAATCATTTTATAGAGTTGCACGAACTTCACTCGAATCAGGCCTAAAAACAAAGTGGGCTTGTTCCGTTTGCTCTTACCGTTTAGTATTTTTAGATATGGGGTAGTCAGACACGATTGAGTCTTCGTATTTTCCCATATATCATTTTATTTTTATGTACTTTATGTTGCTATATACATAATTTTCACTTGATGTCTTTCGATCTCAAAGTTTATTGACGTTGACCTGATGTTTTATCATATGGCAAATTTCGCCACCCGTGTAGATTCAATTTCTATTAGTGGAATCCGAAAAGTGTTCGACTCCGCTGGTCCAAACGCAATAAATTTGGGCCTAGGACAACCCGATTTTCCAACACCTTCTCACATCAAGGATGCCGCAATTCAATCAATAAATAATGGCAATTCTGATAGATATACACCAAATAACGGGATTTTAGAGCTACGTCGTGCAATCTCGCATAAACACTCCCGTGACAACTCTCTTAATATACCACCTGAAAATATCATTGCTACTGCGGGGGGGAGTGAAGCACTACACATAGCAATAGAGGCTCACGTAAATCCTGGTGATAAAGTCTTGATACCCGATCCCGGATTTGTTTCCTATCGTGCACTTACTCATATATCTGGTGGAATCCCCGTTCCCATCAGTTTGCGTGAGGATTTAACTATGGATCCATCTTCCATCGAGAATGCCATCTCTGAAGATGTAGTCGCGTTCATCATTAACTCTCCTGGAAACCCAACTGGTGGTGTACAATCAAAATCCGATATGAAGGAATTTGCTAGAATTGCAGATGATTATGGTATTCTTTGTATCTCTGATGAGGTCTATGAGCATTTCGTGTTTGAAGGGGAACATAGATCTCCTATGGAATTTTCAAAGTCGGATAATGTTCTTATAGTCAACACGTGCTCCAAATCTTATTCTATGACTGGGTGGAGATTAGGGTGGGTTGCGGGATCTCAAGAGAGGGTAGATAAAATGCTCCGAATTCATCAGTACGCTCAAGCCTGTGCTAGCGCCGTATCTCAACACGCTGCGGTAGCGGCTCTAACTGGGCCTCAAGATTCTCTCCTCGAAATGGTAGGTGCATTCAAACAAAGGCGCGACATCCTCATTGATGGACTTATTGATATGGGGTTAGACGTTCCTGTCCCAAAAGGAGCGTTTTACGCTTTTCCCACTGTCCCACCTGGCTGGATTGATGGCGTTCTTAGCCACGATGTAATCGTTATTCCTGGAAGTGCTTTCGGAGATCTAGGTAGCGGCAGTGCTAGAATCGCCTATACCGTCAACACAGATCAACTTGAAACAGCTATAGACATCATGCGTCAGGTCACCCAATCCCTCAATTAATTTATCCTTTGATTGTATTCTTCTTCAGCCTTCTGTACGATTTTATTCAACATCCCTTCAAACATCACTCCATGTATTGGCAACAAACCATACCAATATAATAGCCCTAACAAGCCCTTCGGATCAAACTCCACCGTTTGTCGTATAATTGTCCCTTTATCTTCTGGTTCTACCTCAAATTCTAGCCAAGCACGGCCTGGAAGTTTGAATTCTCCTTTGAATCTCACCCTTCTGTTCTTCT
>CAWVSQ010000018.1:0-9142 GCA_963933005.1 uncultured euryarchaeote | reverse complement strand
AAATACGAAAAGTTGGGGTATGGGCTCACAGCAATAATTCAATTGAAGGTAGAGGGTGCTTTGATTCCAGATATCACTAGCAAACTCGCAGAATATGAACAGATGATATCAATCTATGAAGTCACTGGAGATTATGATTTGATTATCATTGCAAAATTCAGGGACACTTTGGGAATGAATAAACAAATAAAAGCAATCCTCATAGACCCTATCATAAAAGCTTCAAACACTAGTGTTGTGTTGAACGCTATTGTAGAAAATCGTCAGTTTTGTCTTTCAGAATATGAAGAAATGAATCAAGAATATTATGGGAATGTTCAAGGGGCATGGATGAAGAAAACATCGAGTGTGAACTGATCGGTAAAATAGTGTTTTCAAGGAGTTCGGAAAGAGAAATTTGGAGAGGTTATAAAAATTTGGAGGGAATTTTACATCATTCCGGGCATCATGCCGCCCATTCCGCCCATTCCGCCCATTCCGCCCATTCCGCCCATTCCGCCCATTCCGCCCATCATAGCTTCTAATTCTTCGGGGCTAGGTTGGCCCCCAGAAGCCATGTCACTTGCAGCAATTACATCATCTATACGAAGAATCATAATTGCGGCCTCGGTGGCAGATTTGATCGCTTGTGTTTTAACACGCAGCGGTTCATAAACTCCCTCTGCAGCCATATCAATGACATCTCCTGTATCAGCATTGAGACCTGCAGAAATACTACCTCCATCATGTTGAGATCGGAGATTTACAATTGAATCGATAGGATCTAGTCCTGCGTTCTCAGCTAGAGTTCGTGGGATGACCTCAACTGCATCTGCAAATGCTTCAATTGCGAGTTGTTCTCTACCACCAACTGATTCGGCGAAATCGCGGACTCCGAGAGCAACTTCTAATTCAGGGGATCCACCTCCTGCAACAACTTTTCCATCCTCTATAGTTGCACGTACTACACCCAAAGAATCGGCAATGGCACGCTCGACTTCATCGACTACATGTTCTGTTCCGCCTCGCAAAACGAGTGTCACAGATTTTGCATCTTTTACGTCGGTTATGAAAATGTGTTGATCGCCGCCAAGATCTTGTTGGACTACTTCACCGGCATGTCCAAGGTCCTCTTTTTTGATATCATCGAAATTGGTAACAATTCTAGCTCCGGTTGCTCTGGCTATTGCTTTCTGGTCTGAAACTTTTGTCCGCCTAACGGCTAAAATTCCTGCTTCTGCTAGGAAATGTTGCGCAATGTCATGTATTCCTGCGTCGGTGAAAAGCACATTTGCGTTTAACTCGACGAGTTTGTCTACCATATCTTTGAGTTGCTGTTGTTCCTGATCCAAGAAGAGTTGTAGTTCGGCAGGATCGGAGACATTAACTTCAGAATCAATTTCAGTTTCCCTAACTTCAAACTTGCCACCATAGATCGCGACGTGGGCGTCTTCGATGAAATAGGGCATATTTTCCTGTACCCTCTCTTTTTGAATGAGAACACCTTCGATTAGCTCAGATTCATTGATAGCACCTCCGACTACTTTTTCAATCCTTATATTGTCTAGATCAATTCCATCTTCATCACTTACAGAGGTTACTGCTTCGACTACTAATTTTGATAAAAGATCTTTTGCACTTTCGGCCCCTTTACCTGTCATTGCAGTGGAGGCTATTTGTTCTAATATTTCAGTATCGGTTTTAGAAACGTCAGTTGCGATCCGATCTAGAATTTCTTTTGCTTTAGTGGCTGCTTGTCGATATCCCTGGGTGACTGTTGTTGGGTGGAGTTTTTGAGTAAGAAGGGTTTCAGCTTGATGTAAAAGCTCACCCGCTAGTACGACTGCAGTAGTAGTTCCATCTGCAACTTCGTCTTCTTGGGTTTTGGCTACTTCTACGATCATATTTGCTGAAGGATGATCTATATCCATCTCAGCAAGAATTGTAGCGCCGTCATTGGTTACGACGACAGTTCCTGAACTGTCCACCAACATTTTGTCCATACCTCGCGGACCGAGAGTGGTCCGGATTGCTTCTGCGACGGCCTTACCGGCCGTAATGTTCATAGATTGTGCATCTCGTCCAGAGGTTCTTTGAGCGCCTCCTGCGAGCACAATCAGCGGCTGACCGCCTAGCTGCTGTGCCATAAGTGGATTTCATTTGTTTGTTGTTCTATATATAATTTTCGAAGCAAATGGGCATTGAAAATTGCTTATGATGCACTATTAAGCTACTAAAATGGCTTTTTTCCACGGTCCGTTTAAGGAATTCTTCGGTGGGATGTAGGCTGGGAAGACTAGTTCTAGTTAAAATTGTTCAAATTTGGATTCATTTGATTCTTGCCGTTTGCGCTCGAGGAAACCGTAGACAGATGCGTGGCGAGAGCCATCGATTATCATCTCTACTGCGGACCGGACTAGGTCTACCTGTTGATAAGGTCCAATAATACCCACCGTCGAACCATAAATCACAATTTTTGTATCGGTTAAGTCTTCCATTGTGGCTCGTGTTCGCCCGTGTTTTCCTATCAAGCGGCTCTTATGCCGTTTGATATCGTTTTCATTTCTAGAGAGACGTTTTAATTCGATTAAATCAAACGTTGTATCGTCGTCTTTGAGTAACAAGAGGGCAATTTTTGGAGAAAATCCCCTTCCAATTGCTTTTACGATGTCGGCAGCGGTTAGTTCTTCAAAGGGTGCTTTTGTGTTTTCTATTTGCACCCGATGGTTATCAGAATCGACTTCAATGGTAACATTGGCGTGTGATTCTATCTTACGCAGGGTTGCTCCTCCTTCACCGATGAGAACGCCAATTCTCTCTCCGGGGATCTTCACATATTGCATAGTATAGATTTTCTTGCTGAGGCGAGTTAAACTTTGTTTAGGAGGATTTTTGAGTTATATAATTATATAGCAACTCTTCGGAGGTTTCTACCCCTTTGCGGCTGAAAAACTTAGATATGTTTTGGCAATCCCTATGGAGATATGTTGAGGCTTTTGGGTGGCGGTGAGTAACTGCTTGTCCGATGTCAATAATGCACAGTTCTCCATCGTGTACGAGGATATTATATTCAGATAGATCGCCGTGGACTAGGCCGGATAGATGTAGTTTTCTCATGAAATCTCGAATGATTTCATATGCAAGAATTGGATTTTCGAGTTCGACACTTTGTAATTTTGGGGCAACGTTGCCTTCGACTCCAATAAGTTCCATGACTAAGACATTTAGTTTTACAGCAATGGGATCTGGTACACGGACGCCGCCTTCTCTAGCTCTTTTCAGATTGGCAAATTCTTTCCTAGTCCAGGCCAAAACGATGTCTCTCTTATCAGACCCGATACCAGAGAACCGAGGATCTCCGATTAGATAATCTTTCATTTGTCTGAACGAGGAGGTGTTTATGCGATATATTTTGATGGCTATTTCACTGTTTTCACTGCCATATGCTTCGAAAACTATTGCTTCTTTTCCCGAAGAAATTGGACCGCCAAGGGCGGTTATGTGCCCTTCTTGAACTAATTTATATAATGCCGCATATGTGGAATCGTCGAAAACGTTTGCCTCGACTTTGAACTGTTCGGTGTCTTTTATTCTTTTTTTGAATGTTGCGAATTTTCTGTCGTTTTTCCGAGAGATTTTATCAACTTCATCATCGGTGAAATCTATATTAGTCCAAGTGTCAAATTCAAAATCTTCTCTTTTTGACGTCATTGCTATAGCATTGTTTTGATATTCACTCTATGGTGCCTTCTCTCCGAAGTCGGTCGGCATCATGTCGGTCATACCTCCACACTACATCAGCTTTTGAATCTTGCCATTCCCAGGGCCTCACCAAAACAACATCGTTTTGTCGAATCCAAACCCTCTTCCGCATTTTTCCAGGAATTCTAGCTAACCTCTCTACACTATCCGCGCAACGAACTTTAATACGATTAGAACCAAGCATATCAGAAACTACAGCAAATACTTCCCCGTCTTTTGGCATCCTAAGTTTTCTCCGTTGGAGCTCTTCTTCGGTGGAATCATCTTTATTGCTCATAACACTACATTGGGCGGTGGGGTTTTAAGCCATACCCATCCATATTCGTAGACATATTAAGACTAATCCGTTAAAGCGTCCCTACCCGGTTGGATTAGAGTATCAAGGTATTGTGCAAGGGTTTTTTTTGCATCTTGGGGGTGGAGATTTCCAGATTCTAGATCATTTTGTAGGTCCATGTAAGAATTATATATGATATTTCCACCATGCTTATCTTCTCGCTCTATGGTAATCTGGTGAAATCGGGGAAAAATATGAAATTGGAATATTTGTAACACTGGATTTTCGGGTTTGTTTCCATCTTGATCTATGGGGGGGTCGGATAGTGGAGGACAAAATGCTTTATTAATTTTTTCATGAATGGATTTTTGAGAATCTTCCATTGATATTGTGATACCCACGCTAGAAGACATTTTTCCGACGCCAGTTGTTAGATTTGACAAGATGGGGGTGTGGATCATGGGGCAAGGAGTGTGTCCTATTTCGGGCAACAACTCTCTAGCGAGTACATGCACTTTTCGTTGATCGGTGCCGCCGACAGCCAAATCTAAGTCCAAGTAGTGCATATCGAGCGTTTGCATAATAGGGTACACTGCTTGGCTTACTTTAGGAACATCGCCGCTTTGTATTTCGGCCATGGCCCTATTTGCACGATTGAGGGTGACTAAGGTTCCTAACTTATGTAGATCGAGTATGTATTCTTTTTCTAATTGAAAATTGGATCCATAAACGAATTCGGTTTGGTCCTCTTTCAAACCATATGCTATGAACTGTTTTCGCATGTTGTCTGCGGTGTGCCGTATGTCGTCCAAAGATCCTTTTCCATTCAGATATGCGTGTAGATCAGCGAGTAAAACTACGACCTTCATGCCGACTTCTTGAAGATCAATTAGCTTATTTGCAGTCAGCATATGACCCAAATGGAGAACTCCAGAAGGTTCAAATCCAACATAGACTCGTTTGTCGGTGGGAGATTCTGCCAATTTACGGATTTCTGCATCAGTTATGCTTTCAACCACATTCTGGGTGATTTTATCATATATCGTCAAATTAGATAGAGATTCGTGATGGGGGATATTATACGTTTGTCCTGTACGTTTCTAGTGAAAAAAATTTGTGAATGGATGTTTGGCTAAGGGGGAGAAGAATATTAAAGTCGAAATGATATCTCTAATTTTTAATCTACGTGGGGTACGTCGATTTCCAACCCATCATAAGCTAGGGTCAATTCTCCTTTAAATCTATTTTTTGCTTCGTTTAATAGAAGGTTAGAATTTCCACTAAAGCGTGATGAAATATGTGTGAGAACTAGATGGGAAATATCTGCTTCTGTTGCTAGATCTGCCGCCTCTAGTGCCGTAGAGTGTCCAGTTAATTTTGCACGCTTTTTGTATTCTTCAGTGAAAGTTGAATCGTGAATGAGCAAATCGAATCCAGAAACAGCTTCAATGGTAGTTTTTGTTGGTCGGGTGTCTCCAGTATAGGCTATTTTACGCCCAGGCCTAGGGGGGCCAATGACCTGTTCGGGTGAAACTACAGTGCCATCTTTTAATGTAATTGAGGTTCCCTCATGAAGTGTGGAAAAATCTTTCCCCACAGGGACTCCAAGCTCTTCTGCTTTTTCTCTAAAGAATCTCCCTTTGCGTTGGGTTTCTATGAGAGCATAACCTGTGGAACTAGTTTTATGATCTGTTTTGAAAGTTTTAATTTCGTAATCAGGAGTTTTTTTGATCGTTGTATTGGGATGAGTTTCAGAGGTGGTTATAAGATATCCTAGTCCGGTCCCGCAAAGGGCAACTAAGTCGTCTAAATAATTTTTGGTGCCAGGAGGAGTGTGAATGAAAAGGGACTCTTTTCTACCGTTAAAATCCATTGTTTGTATCAATCCTAGAAGACCAAATATGTGATCTCCATGGATGTGGGTAAGGAATATATCTTGTATTCCAAATCCAGTTCCATAATGCATCATTTGTCTCTGAATGCCTTCCCCAGCGTCGAAAAGAAATTTATCTCCATGGATATTAACTAAAATTCCACTCGAACTTCTTTCAGTTGTTGGGACCGCGCCGCCGGTCCCTAGGAAGGTAATTCGCAAAGTCATTTGGAGATCTTGTGACTCGAAGGAGATACCCGCTTCGAACTAGATTAAATGTGATGAATAAATCGACCAATTCTTGTTTTTTGGATACCATCAAGATGTAATGGACTCACCTTTATGGATCGATAGATATTCACCTAGTGTAGGAGATTTTCCTCAAGAAGAACTTCGTTATATTTTATCAAAGTCCCAAGATATGCCGATAAATTTTTTACTATATGGCCCAGAGGGCAGTGGTAAAACTTCCGCGGCTAGAATCATTGCAAGAGGTGAGGATATTGGAGGAGATTTGATTGAATTTAATATTTCAGATTTGGTTAATAGTTCTAAAAAAGAAATTATAGAGAATCCACTTTTTTCTGGTTTTATATCGTCAAAAAAGGTCCCCAAAGGGTCAAAAATTTCACTCATTATTCATTTGATAAAGGAAAGTGCAAGTTACCCTCCTGTTTCGGGGGGTAGGAAAGTCATGATACTTGATAATTTTGAAAGTTCTCAGAGGAATTTTCAGCAAGCCCTTAGACGCATAATAGAACAATATCATCATAATACTCAATTTATTCTAACAACGCGTCAATTGTGGAAAGTCATTCCTGCAATCAGATCGCGCTGTTATTCTGTATCAGTGGGGGGAGCTCAAGATGCAGATATGAATAGAATACTAAGAAATATACTAACTCTAGAGGGAATAGAATTTACAGAAGATGGGATTGAATTCATAGTAGACCGTTCGGTAGGAGATATTAGATCTGCAATTATGTATACACAAGCGGTTGCAGAACGGGGGGATGAAGTTACTCTCGATGGAGCAATTGAAATTGTACGGGATGTGGGAATAGAAGAACCCATTGTAGAACTTGTTGAATGTTCGTTGAGTGGTCGTTTTTCAGATGCCAGGTCCATACTAGAGGGTTTAATGATAACTAGTGGATACTCAGGGGGAGAATTATTAGAGATTATAAGTAAGGTTGTGAAAGGTAGGAGTGATGTGGATCCGATCGCATTTGCGCTTATACTTGCTGAGATTGATTTTAATCTTTCAAAAGAATCTAACTCAATAATTCATTTGACGCATTTCTTGACAAAATTAGGATCTTTGTGATGAATGAGATGGTCACATATCTTCTGCCCTATTTATTTGTGGCCGTCGTGGTTATTGGGTTTGTATTTTGGAGTAAAAGAGACCCTAATAGAGAAATCCCAATCACAGGTATTGTGGCGCCGGCAGATGGGAAAATAAGTGTATTGAGAAAAGAAGTGAATGGGAAAGTAAGAGTGGGAGTATTCATGAATGTATATGATGTTCACGTTAATCGTGCGCCAATGTCCGGATATGTTAAAGAGATTGAACACATACCGGGTGGGTTTCTCCCTGCGTTCTCAAAAGAATCTGACAGGAATGAGAGGGTCAAAATCATATTTACAACTGTGGATCCAATGGGAAAATTTAAAGAAAAAAAAGGAGAAGAATGGGAAGTTGTATTGATAGCAGGTGCACTGGCCCGGCGCATAAAACCATATATAAAAATGGGAGATCATATTGAAAGAGGAGAACGTATTGGTCACATTGAATTTGGCAGTCGTGTTGATGTCGTGTTCCCCACGGGCAGGGGTATAGAAGAAGTATTGGTCAAGAGAGGGGAAAGAGTTCGGGCAGGAGAATCTATCTTGATGGAAAATTGAACAGATTATTTATGGAGAATATGGACATGTCTAGTCAAAGATTTGTGTACTCTTCTTGCGAAATGATTTTTTAGAATCCAACCAGTTTGTTTGGCTAATTTTTCGAGTGGAAAGTCAGAAATTGCAACTACTTTAGAAGTGATGAGAGATGCTTCTTCAAGGGTGCGTTCTATGAGAACATCTAGTTCATATCCGGCTATTTTTGATTGGCGGCCATAAGGGACATCGAAAAGGATCGAGTCGACTTTGGTAGAAATGGGCAGATTTGCAGCATCACCTTGAATAATTATGAAATTTTTAGTAGAGTAATATCGAAGGTTTTGGTTCGCCCCGACTGCCATTTTTTGTTGTGCATCTATACCATAAACGGTTGCCCCCATCAATGCAGCTTCTATAAGAATACCACCGGTACCGCACATGGGATCGAGAACTATAGAATTGGGCCTCGCTCCAGCTAAATTGGCAATTGCTCGTGCCTCGATTGGATCCATACTTCCAGGTTGAAAGAAAGGTTTTTTTGTGGGACTGCGATCCATATGTCCTTTCAAACTTGTTTTGATCAAGCGCCCGACTATACAGATATCCCCTGAAAAAAGAACTCGGATTTCGTGAGTGGGGTTGTTTAGATCGACGGAGAAGCCTTTATTAACGAATATAGTCCCCACTTCTCGTTCTATCTTTTTTGTATCAATATTTGTGGACTTTCGAATATTTCTAGCTCGAATGGCTATGGTTCCGGGTTGTTCTAAAGTGATAGTATCTATACAATGGAAAAGTTCAGATAGGGATGATGAGGTCTGTAATAGGACTGCACTGACTCGATGCGTATAGCCTAGATGTATGACTCTAAGAGGTGAAATTGTTTTTGCGAGGGCCAATCCAGGTGCGACTATATGGACTCCGTTTGCTGCATTATGGGCCTCTTCTGCTGCGAAATCATCGTCTTCTCCTGCCAATTCTAGTACATACACAGAATCGATTCGGTTCTAATAAATGATGAGGATATCGATGCCCACTGAAAGTGACAAATATAGAATCTTATTCTACTAATCTGTCGATGGTGGTTACTAAGATGCCGGTGGCCCCTTTTTCTTTTAGGGATCCGATCGTATTGAAAACATCTTGTTCATCTACTACAGCATGGACAACGACCAAAGAACCCCCACTAGTATCTATTACGGTTGGACCAGATAATCCGGGTATAACAGAGGTGATATCTTCTAGTTTATCTCGAGGAGCATTCATCATCAAATATCTCTTGTTTTTAGCAGCAAGTACAGAAGAAAGTGCCCCAGCAATCTTTGTAGTTAAGAGATGGTCTTGTACATCGATTCGAGAAATTA
>CAWVSQ010000017.1:0-9294 GCA_963933005.1 uncultured euryarchaeote | reverse complement strand
ATAGGTTAAAGTTATCCAAATTTTCCAGTGATATAATCTTCTACTTGTTGATTGAGAGGGTTTTCAAAAATAGTTTTGGTGTCGTCAAACTCTATCAGTTTTCCTCCGGTGAGAAAAACTGCAGTTTTATCAGATATTCGGGCTGCTTGTTGCATATTGTGAGTAACGATCACAACTGTATAATCCTTGGTCAATTGTTGGATTAAGTCTTCGATTTGAGATGTTGCAATGGGGTCAAGTGCGCTCGCGGGTTCGTCCATGAGGATTACCTTTGGATCTACTGCGATCGTTCTAGCTATGCAAAGCCGTTGTTGTTGCCCCCCTGAAAGGCCTGTTGCCTTTTCATCCAATCTATCATATACCTCTTTCCAAAGTGCAGCTCTCTTAAGCGCGGATTCAACGACTTCGTCCATGTTGTCAGTTTTACCTTGGATTCTCAAGCCATATGCGACGTTATCATATATTGATTTGGGGAAGGGGTTTGGGGATTGGAAAACCATACCAACCAATCGACGAAGGAGAACAGGATCTACTTCTTCGGAATAAATGTTAGTATCCCCTATGAAAAGATTACCTTCAACCGACACTCCTGGAATGAGATCATTCATCCTGTTGATGCATCGAAGAAAGGTTGATTTTCCACAGCCAGAGGGACCAATAATAGCAGTTACTTTTTTAAGAGGAATATCAACAGTTACATCTTCTATTGCGACACTGGATCCGTATTTGACTGTGAGGTTTTTGCTAGAGATGATACTCTTGTCAGATGCTGGCTTTGGGGGGTCGCTAGTAGTAGATTTTAGTTTTGGCAATGACATGTGCAATTATTCCTTTGGGTTATTTGTCTTTTTGGTATTTGTTCCTCAAAATGATGGCAATACCATTCATCGATAGTAACACAAATAGTAGCAAGATAATACCGGCTGCGGCGACTCCTCCACGGAGATCGGGTTTGGCGGAGAACGCCCAATGGAAAACTTGTAATGGCATGGCGCTGACTTTGCTATCAAGACCTGTGGGTGCCTTAAATACAGTAGTGGCGGCCCCAATCATTAGCAGGGGTGCAGTTTCACCAAGAGCGCGACTCATTGATAATATAGTTCCAGTAAGGATACCTCCAACGGACATAGGAAGTA
Source organism: uncultured euryarchaeote (assembly GCA_963933005.1). GTDB lineage: Archaea > Halobacteriota > Halobacteria > Halobacteriales > Hikarchaeaceae > Hikarchaeum. Next base: position 8,158 of record CAWVSQ010000017.1, on the reverse strand, counting down.
CAACATTTCGGATGGTTTGCCATTTGGTGGCCCCGAGCCCATAAGAGGCCAATCTTACAGCTTCTGGTACTGTTCGAATTGCCTCTTGAGATGCGATTATAACAATGGGTAAGATCAAAAGAGAAAGTGTCATCGAAGAAACAATTACAGTTCCGAACCCCATTCCAAGGAGATTTACAAACAAAGCCAACCCGAGTAGCCCATAAACAACTGAAGGAACTCCAGCGAGGTTGGATATATTAATCCTAATCAGCCTGGTTAAACTTCCTAGAGGGCCGGTTTTTGGGGCATATTCTTCTAGATAAATTGCAGCTCCGACTCCGAAAATTAAGGATAGAATTCCAACTAGAATAACGATGAAAATGGAACCGATAAGTGCGGGATAAAGACCTGCTTCTGCAGGGAATCGGGATGGAGGACTAGTTATAAATTGAAGATCTAACCAAGGCGTTGGTTGAGCAGCTCCTATACTAGTTGCCACTATACGTGCTAAGAAAATAGTTGCAATCAAAAGGAGGGGAAAAAGAAGACCGAGTTTGTTTTGTTCGGGTGAAAATAGAAGTGTAGAGGCATACAAGAATATTGGAATTAAGATTGTTAAAAAATAGATTACAGAGACGGTTGGGGAAATTTCGGTGAAAGTATTTGTGAAAATTCCAACTATAATTGAAAATAAAACGATTGAAATTGCAAGATGAGTTCTATGAGACCCTATAGGGGTAGTTTTTAAGAAATGTCGGGAAAGGAGTGCGGCTGGAGGTCCAAATATCCAGACAAAAATTAGCCAGTCTGCAGGGTAATAAGGGATAAGTTTCCATAACAAATTGGATAGGAGTGCGCCTATAAGCATCGCGACGAAGGGGGCAAAACTTAGATATACTGATTGTTTTTGTTGAGATCGTACATAGAACCAAACTAGTGATGTGGGTAGTACTGTGAATGTGAAATAAAGGAATGCGATTTGAGGATCTAAGAGTATGAAAATTACTAGAAGGAGGGTTCCAAACAGAGTTCCACCCACAAGTATTCCAACTGCACGTGTGGCAACTTTTCCGACTGCCGGATTTTTCTTGCAATACAAAATGAAAGCGAGAAGTGGTGAGAGGACTATGAGAATATAACAGAGGTACCAGAACAGATCTGCTGTTTTGAGGCCTAATGCATTGAAAAGAGCAGTTGCTAATAATAGTGCTAGAGAAAGGATTCCAACAATGGATGCTACAAAAGCCAGATAGTGGAAGAGAACCTCTCTTGAAAAAATAGAAGAACTACCTTGTTTTCGTTTTATGTCGAATTTAGTAGTTTCCATTTAGTAACTCTCCCTATACCGTTCAGTGATGAAGTTACTTATTGCATTCATTAAGAGAGTGACAAAGAATAGAGTTATACCAATTGCAAAGAGGCTGTTATAAGCTGCTGAGCTGCCTACCAGGTCACTTTGGGCTAGTTGCACCATAGCTGCGGTCATAGTTTGTCCAGTTTCTAGTAGAAAGTCTGCTGGGTGAACGTACGGGATGGGGCCAATATATCGAACGTCGGGTATAGTGGGATGGAGCCCCATAGCAACGGTTACAATCATGGTTTCTCCAATTGCGCGAGAGATGGCTAGGATATAAGATGCCACAATTCCAGACAAAGCTGCGGGAATAACAATACTAGTAGAGACATCGAATTTGGTGGCTCCGAGCCCGAATCCAGCTTGTCTAAGAGAATCGGGGACGGCACTCATGGCATCCTCGGAGATGGAGGAAACCATAGGTATGATCATGATTCCAACCATTAACGATGCAGAAAGTGCATTGAAAGGACTAATTGAGGGGAAGATTATACGGAGGGCGGGTGTAACATACGCTAGGGCGAAAAATCCATAAACGACAGTGGGGACTCCTGCGAGAATCTCTAGTAGTGGTTTGAGTACAGAGTGAGTGCGTTTGTCTGCATATTCACTGAGATAAACTGCGGTTAAGGTTCCGATGGGAACTGCCACTAAAGCTGCCATGAAAGTCACTACAAGAGTCCCAAATAGGAGAGGCAATATCCCATATTCTTGGGGGGGGATTACAGGACTCCAATTGGAACTAGTAAGAAACTTGAGAGGGCTATACTGACTGAAGAAAACTATGGCTTCTTCGAAAAGGAAATAAATTATCCCTATTGTCGTGAAAATTGTAAGAATCGCAAGAATGAAAAATATGTTTGCATAAATACTCTCGAAAATTCCACGAGTTTTGAAATAGGAAGTTGGGGAAAGTTGATCCATGTGGTCTTTGGGGTCAGAAATCATAGTTGTGGTGATTAAATTAGTGCATTTAAAGCTGCCAATTCTTTTGTAATGGTCTCTTTTGTATTTGGTACGTACCCAACTTCTTCTGCTACGATCTGCTCATTTGCGCTTTGTTCAATGCAATATTTTGCAAATTCTGCGACGTGTTTTTCTGCGAGCTTTTCAGAAGACACGTATGTAAATAGAGGTCTGGAAAGGGGTTTGTATTTTCCACTTTTTGCTGCGTCGAGGGTGGGTGCTACAGGTCCATCTCCATCGTCTATTTTTAATGCCTTGACTGTGTCGGGATTGTTGTAGTAGTGTGAGAATCCCAGATATCCTATTGCGTATTTGTTTCCTTCGACTCCTGCAACAATGATATGGTCTTCTTCGGTTGGTTGGTAATTAGTGGTGTGAGTATCCCCATTTTCCCCTATGATCACTTCGTTGAAGTAATCAAAAGTACCAGATGTGACTGCTGCACCGTATCGATCGATTTTCTCATCTGGCCAAGATGGGTTTACATCAGACCACTTTTCTGCTGCGTTTTGATCCCAGACTGATTTGAGTTCTGCTACAGTCATGCTATCGACCCAGTCGGTGTTTTTGTTGACAATAATAGTTAATGCATCAGTTGCAAGCCTAATTTCATGAGGGGTCACACCGTTTCCTTTGCAGAGATCAATTTCGGAATTTTTGATGGGCCTACTCGCGTTGCTAAAGTGAGTCTGGCCTAGACAAAAAAAGTTTTTGAACCCACCTCCACTTCCAGTTGATTGAATTGTAATAGTGACATCGGAATGTTGTTTTTGGAATTCTTCTGCCATAGCAGTCATTAGTGGGAAGACTGTAGAACTTCCTGCGATATTTATTTCTCCGAAGAGTTTTTCTTTCGACGCCCTGGTGGAGGGATTAGATCTCCGAGTGTCATTGACACATCCGGATACGGCAAGGAGACCTAATGCACTAGATGTGGCTAGGAAATTTCGCCGAGAATAAAAATTTCCCAATACCATTATCTACTAGAAATGGAAACGGGTTTAAATAAAGAACTATTTTGAGTATATTGAAGTATTAATTAATATATAGATGAATATAAAAAAGAATTAAAAGGTCTTCATTATATCGAAAAAAATCGACATATTAAATATATAGAAAGATATGTCTGACAGTAAATGTTCTTAACCAGGATATGAATGAATTAAATAAATAAGGTATATATATAGATAATAATGTAGGTAAATAAAAGTAGCATATGACCACTAATGTAGATCGAAGAAGGGTTCAGAGAACGGGGGGATCGACTTACACGGTTTCATTGCCAAAGGGCTGGGCAGTTGACAATAAAATTACTGCGGGATCTGTGTTAACATTTTATCCAGAAGGGAATTCGATCGTATTAACCACCGAAAATGAGGACGAACGAAGTGAGGGATCTATAAAAATAAGTAAAATGGATAACGGAGAGATAACTCGGGCAATTTTTTCCATGTATGTCAGTGGGTTTGAGGTGATGAAACTAGAATCGGATGAGATTACGCTCGAGCAAAGGCGTGCGATTCGAGATGCAACGAGGCAGCTTGTTGGAGTAGAGATAGTGGAAGAAACATCTAGGTATATTAAATTGCAAGATCTGCTGGATAATTCAGAAATGTCTATACAGGGGACGGTTCAGAGGATGCAAAGTATAATTCTTTCCATGTTTTCTGACTCTATGGCAGCGTTGAGGAGGAATGATTTCGAGCTAGCAGAGGATGTCATCGAGAGAGACAATGATGTTGATAGACTTTGGTTTGTTGTGTCAAGAGCTTTTAGAACATCCCTCATGAGCCCAACAAAAATGAAAGATTTAGGAATGGCAAGGTTGGATTGTTTTGATTACCACACTTGTGCGGAACAATTGGAAAGAATAGGAGATCATGCGGTGAAAATTAGTTATATGAAAAAAGAAATTCAGGAGATACCAGAAGGACTTGGTGGGGATTTAGATAGATTATATGATCTGGCAAATGAGATAATTGTTCTTTCGGTAGAATCAATGCACATAGAAGATAAAAATAAGGGAAGAGATATGGCAAATGAAGCTCGGACTCGGGTAGTAGAGATGGAAGGAATGATGCTCGGGATGGTAAATTCTATGATAGATTTTATAGATTCGAAAACATTGTCCCCAATTGATGCTCAAAAGATAGGATTGATTGCAGATTCGATATCTAGATGTGCAGATTATGGGGGGAATATTGCAGAAATAGTGCTCCAAAAAAACAGCCCACGTCCAGAATTTTAGTCCATATGATGGCATTATGTCAAAAGTATTATCAGAACGAATTGTTTTTACCAGTAGTTTGACAAATGTTCTGTGAAGATGAGTTATAAGTACGAAAAGGTAGAAGTTCCTAGCAGCGGGTCTAGGATTGAGAAGGGAAAAGATAACGCAGATGATCTCATTGTTCCAGATGACCCCATAATTCCGATCATATATGGAGATGGGATTGGAGTAGACGTGGGTCCTGCAACTCAGCAAGTATTAGACGCTGCTGCAGAAGCAACAGGTAGAAAAATCAATTGGATGGAGATTCATGCGGGTGAAAGTGCAAGTGAACTGTATGATGGTGATATTTTGCCAGAAGATACCCTAGCTGCAATTAGAGAATTTAGAGTTGCTATAAAGGGGCCACTTACAACGCCAGTTGGATCTGGATTTAGAAGTTTAAATGTTGCATTAAGAAAGATTCTAGATTTATATGCGTGTGTACGTCCAGTGTATCACTTGAAGGGGGTCCCATCTCCGGTCAAACATCCAGAGAAAATGGACATGGTGATATTTAGAGAAAATACAGAAGATATATACGCAGGTATAGAATGGGAAGCTGGCACTCCAGAAGTAGAAAAGATTAAAAGATTTATTGAAGAAGAAATGGGAGTCAAAGGTGCCATGCACGAAGGTCCGATTGGGATTGGTATAAAGCCGATTACAGAATTTGGAACAAAGAGACTCGTAAAGAAAGCTATTGATTATGCGATTGAAAGAAACAGAAAATCTGTAACATTCGTGCATAAAGGAAATATAATGAAATTTACAGAGGCAGCTTTTGCGAAATGGGGATACGAATTGGCAGAAGAATATGGAGATCAAATCATAGCAGAAAATACATTATGGGAAGAGAGGCAAGGGGAAGTTCCAGAGGGTTCAGTGGTAATAAATGACAGAATTGCAGATAACATGATGCAACAAGTGTTGACAAGGACAGATGAATATGATGTCCTAGCAGTTCCGAATTTGAATGGAGATTATCTTTCAGATGCTTGTGCGGCCCAAGTTGGTGGTTTGGGTATTGCTCCAGGGGCAAATATTGGAGATGGGATGATACTTGCAGAACCGACCCACGGATCTGCACCGAAATATGTAGGTCAAAATAAAGTTAACCCCACTGCCATGATTTTGTCTGGAAGGATCATGTTGGAATACATGGGATGGCGCGATGCGGCTGATTTAGTAAAAGATGCATTGGAGGCACAAATTGCCTCGAAAGAAGTAACGTATGATTTTGAAAGACAAATGACTGGGGCGACAAAGGTTTCGACTACAGATTATACAGAAGGGATAGTAAAGAAAATACAGGATTCGGCTTAAGAATTCAGTTAGGTTTATTAGCTAGATATACAATCGAAATCGGAGAAGGTTTCTAAGATCTCCAATATATTTTTTTCTTCATTGGAAAATGGAACTAATGTCAGATGTTTTATTCCCATATCGACTAGTTCTTCAACTCGTGTTTGGCAATCCTCAGGATTGCCCACAATAGTATATAGATCCATTAGGTCGGGGGAGATGGAAGTTCGTAGTTCAGATGGAGGGATTGAATCGATATCACCGAGTTCTTTTATTTTTTGGATATGGGAATCTTGGGCCCCTGCAGCTTTGAGGGCCGTGAGACTAGCATGCCGTTTGGTTAACATGGAAATGAACCATGCAGCAGCATTGAGAGATTTTTCTTTATTTTGAGATACAGAAACAAAAGCTAGATACCTTAAATCTATATCACTAGGATCCCTGTCAGTAGAATTTGCACCTATAGAAATTCGTTCTTGGGCGTATTTGATGCCCGAAGGGGATAGAAGACCGCCTCCTAAAAATGCCCCATCTGCTACTGCGCCGGCTAAAGATAGGAGTTGAGGGCCCCTACCTCCAACGTATATAGGAATTTTTTTCCGAATGGGTTTAAACTCCAATCGGGCTTCGTGCAACGAAAATTCATCTCGTGTTGCAGTAACCGTTTCTCCAGAGGTTAGACACTGGATGGCTTTGATGGCATCTCGCATGGTTCCAATTAATTTCGATTGGTCATATCCAAATTTATCAACTCCATGGCCACCTGCACCGAATCCTAATTTTGCCCTCCCATTAGAGAGTTCGTCGAGAGTGGCCATCGATGCTGCAGTGAGACCAGGATTTCGAGTATAAGCATTTGTGACAGAGGGTCCAATCCCGATTTTATTTGTTCGAGTAGCTGCTATAGTTGCCCAAGCATAGGTATTCTTTCGGAGAGCCTGATCGGCGATGAATAGATCTTCATATCCAAGATTTTCAATTGAATCTACTACATCTAAGAAATCTTGGAGAGGTTTATTGGCGATGAACACCGCACTAGTTTTACATGTTGTTCCCATTGTTTTTTGGAAAGTATTAGAATTAGATATAGTTTGTTAATTGCGTTATCCTTTAATATTAACAACAGGATAAGTTCGGGCGACTTTGTCTCCGATTCCCAAAGAATCGGATACATTAACGACTTCGGATACGTCTTTGTAAACTCCAGGGGCTTCTTCTGAGATAGTAGCATCAAGCGTTGCAGTAACGTGGATGTTTTGTTCCTTGAGCTTTGCTTGTATTTCAGATGCTTTGAATAGTTTTTTAGCTTTTGTGCGGCTTAATATTCTTCCTGCGCCATGGGCAGTTGAACCGAAAGTTAAATCCATCGATGCCGCCCCACCGCGTAAAATATAACTATCAGAGCCCATGCTACCAGGGATAATAACGGGTTGGCCTACATTTCTAAAAGCAAGAGGTAATTCGGGGTGGCCTATTGGGAATGCCCTTGTTGCACCTTTTCTGTGGACGAATAGTTCACGTTTTATTCCATCTACCGTATGGAATTCTTTTTTTGCTATGTTGTGCGATACGTCGTAGAGTAAATTCATTCCAAGATCTTGCCAGGATTCGTTGAACAATTCTTCGAATACTAGTCTAACCGCGTAGGTGATTATCTGGCGGTTGGTCCACGCAAAATTTATGCAAGCGCACATGGCAGCGTAGTAGTCAAGTGCCAATTGACTATCAGATGGTGCTGCAGCGAGCTCTTTATCAGGTAATTTAGACAAAAGAGTGGCGTGTTCTACTTCTATTTTTCTTAGATAATCATTGCAAGTTTGATGGCCTAATCCTCGAGACCCGGTGTGGATTAATATAACAATCTGGTCCTGCGATAAACCATAAGAATGTGCTACGTCGTCTTTAAAAATTTCTACCACTCGTTGAATTTCGAGGAAATGATTCCCAGATCCAAGAGAACCAACTTGGTTTTTTCCTCTTTTTTTTGCCCTAAGTGAAATCTTGGATGGGTCAGCATCTAGTCTCCTTCCACGGTCTTCGCAAAAATCCAAATCTTCTGGTACAGCATAGCCATTGTCTAGAGCCCATTCAACTCCCAATGATAGAATTTCTTCTATGTCTTTTAAAGAAGTATTGAGGACCCCTCCTTTTCCTAGTCCTGCTGGAATTTTACTAAAGAGAAGTTCCCCGAGTAATTCTTCTTTTCCAAGTAAATCTTTATAAGAAAGATTTGTTTTTATCATACGTACGCCGCAATTGATGTCATACCCTACACCGCCCGG
>CAWVSQ010000016.1:0-9386 GCA_963933005.1 uncultured euryarchaeote | reverse complement strand
TCTAGATTGTGGGCGTTTACCATCGATGATGGCCATCTATTCCTCCGACCTGACCAAATCGAAACTGAAGTTAATGGGGTTTTAACTCTTATTCTCGAGGTGCTTAAAACATTCAATCTCGACTTTGAGATCTTCCTCGCAACACGCCCTGAGAAATATGAAGGTAGTCTAGAAATATGGGAAAAAGCAGAAGCCCAACTCAAATCTGTACTTGACAATTCTGGTCTTGTTTACACGACAAATGAAGGTGACGGTGCATTTTATGGCCCGAAGATTGATTTTGCATTTAAAGACGCTCTCGGCAGGTCTTGGGATGGCCCGACAGTCCAACTAGATTTCACAATGCCAGAACGTTTTGACTTGAGCTATGTCGGTGCTGATAACACTGAACACCGCCCTGTGATGATTCACCGAGCATTATATGGTAGCTATGAGCGATTTTTTATGATTCTAATTGAACATTTTAATGGAAAATTTCCTCTCTGGTTAGCACCCCAGCAAGTTCGCATTTTACCAATAACCGATGATAACTTGGACTACGCACAAAAAATAGCCACTGATCTATCTGATTTCAGGGTCTCGATCGACGATAGGGCTTGGACAATTGGAAAGAAAATTCGCGCTGCTCACAACGATAGAATTCCATATATGATAATCCTTGGGGAGGTTGAAGAAAAACAAAATTCAATTTCAATTCGAGACCGAAACCAATCAGAAAAATCTGGAGTAAACTTATCCGATTTCATAACTCATCTCACCACTGAATACCAACAAAAAACGATCGAACCCAATTTCCTCTCATAATCTATCTTTATCCTATCCTATTCGAAATCGTTTTCAAGTATGGCGGCGCACAGTTATTATGCCGAAAGCCGATTCTCCGTTAAATTCTAAGTTTATTTTTGTTACCGGAGGGGTTATGTCAGGACTGGGAAAAGGTGTCACTGCCGCCAGTGTGGGACGTTTGCTTTCAAATGCCGGTTTTACAATTACGGCTATCAAAATAGATCCTTATCTTAACGTCGATGCTGGGACGATGAACCCCTATCAACATGGGGAAGTATATGTGCTAAAAGATGGAGCTGAAGTAGATCTAGATCTAGGTAATTACGAGCGTTTTCTTGGAATTGACATGACCAGCGATCATAATATCACCACTGGTAAAATCTATCAACATGTAATCGAACGTGAAAGAACTGGGGATTATCTAGGCAAAACAGTTCAGATCATTCCTCATATAACTGATGACATTAAACGGAGAATTCGACATGTGGCCAAAGGACACGATATTTGCATAGTGGAAGTTGGTGGAACTGTTGGGGATATCGAAAGTATGCCCTTCCTAGAGGCACTTCGACAACTTTCTCATGAAGAACCTGAAAGTTGTGTTCTGTTCATCCATGTCACTCTGATCCCCCATTCCAAAAATGAAGAGCCAAAAACAAAACCAACTCAGCATTCTGTAAAAGAACTCCGATCAATTGGTATTCAACCAGACTTAATTGTTGGAAGATCTACTGTATCTCTAGACGACGATGTACGCGAAAAAATAGCATTATTCTGTGATGTTCCTACCAAGGCTGTATTTTCCAATCCGGATCTCGACGATATATATCATCTCCCCATGTCCCTTGAAGAAGAATCCCTTGATGAATATGTCATGGAAAAATTGAATTTACTCGATAGTGCCCTTCCAATTTCTGATAGGGACACAACTTGGCGCGAATCCGTAACTTCTCCCAAACAAGATACAGTCAACATAGCACTAATAGGAAAATATGGGTTAGAAGATGCTTATATTTCTGTATATGAGGCCCTAAAACACGCAGGATTTCCTGATGGTATTGAAGTCAATACTTTCTGGATCCATTCTGAAACCCTCGACGATGGTGATATTTCTCCCCTATCGAAAATAAAACCGGATGGCATTGTCATCCCCGGTGGATTCGGTTCCCGGGGAACTCCTGGGAAAATCAACGCAATTCGTTATGCCAGAGAATCCGGTATTCCTTATCTCGGCCTTTGTCTAGGATTCCAATTGGCAGTTGTGGAATATGCTAGAAACATTTTAAATCTCAAAGATTCACATTCTTCAGAGATCCACCCCGAAACACCTCACCCTGTAATAGATCTATTACCCGAACAACATGATATCGGCGAACTAGGTGGGACAATGAGACTTGGGGAGCTCGAAACACATATCGATAAAAATAGCATAGCTCATTCTTTGTATGGTGGCGACCATTGTCTCGAACGCCATCGCCATCGTTATGAAGTAAATCCGAATTATATAGGCGCACTTGAAGAAGCTGGGCTAAAATTCACGGGAAAATCTGGCCCCCGGATGGAAATATTGGAAATCCCAGAACATCCATATTTCTTTGGAACACAATTTCATCCCGAATTCACTTCTCGACCCACCAATCCAAGTCCTCCTTTCCTGGGTCTGATCAGAGCCGCATTCGAACATTCTCTATCCGATAGTAACGATTCTAAAATTTAAGAGTAAAAAATGAAAATTATCTTTTTTGGAAATGGTGGGGATTTATCACTTGCCTTATCCAATCAGGGCTTTGAACTTGAAGAAATATCTACTCTTGAGGGGATTCATTCTTCCCCTCCTGATGCTCTTTTGAATTCTGATTTGTTAGTCATAACTAATACTAGCGACCCCACTGGTATTTTATTGTGCAAAGAACTCAATCCCAATCTCAAAATAATAGTTTATTCTCAAGACGAAATATCTGACTTTTTAAGGTCTCAAATTGATTTTGCATTGGATCCTCAACTATTCCCGCCAGATTTAGTAGTCGAAGAGTTATCGAATTTATTCTCCTAATCTTCTCTATTTATTCCCCCGGCGTGCTTGTTCAACAGTATGACTGCACACAGGTAAAATAATTTTTCCCACTCCCAATTTAACAGCATTTGAACTACCTGGTAAACAAAATATTGGGGTATATTCTGCTATGCCTGCCATAGATCGACTAGCAATCGAAAGAGGTCCAATTTCTTCATAGGACAATTGCCGAAATAGTTCCCCAAATCCTGGGAGTTCTTTTTCTATTAGTGGTGAAATTGCCTCAATTGTCACATCATCAGGAGTGGCCCCCGTCCCACCTGTAGTAATAATTAGATCTATATCTTCTCGATCCACCAAATTTTTTATATAATTACTAATCTCTTCGTAGTCATCTTTGACAACTTTTTGAACAGTATTTTCATGCCCAGCAGACTCAACCATTTCTGCTATTATTTTTCCACTTTTGTCTGTACTATCCGACCGAGTTGTGGATACAGTTACAATTGCAATTTTTAATCTATTAAATTCACCAATATGCCCGCAATCCGGACCTCCCTTTATCTCTTCCACATCATTATTTCTATCCATTTTCATGCCCCTATTTTATGAAAATCCCTGTACATTGCAATTTCTAACCATGGGCATAAACCCATTTGACGATAGTGCCCAGGATTGAGTTGCATATCTTCATAATCCACCCATAATATTCCTGCTATCTCTTCTGGATCTGGATCCGCCTTTGTATCTATTAACGTAGCCTCCAATACCGTACAAACTTCCCATTCCAAACCCTCATTCATGTAATAACTTTTATATTCAAATTTATCTGTTACTGTTAAATTTCCATATTGGCTTGGCTTGATCCCCAATTCAACCTCTATGCGGTTTTTTGTTGCCTCTATCTGACTTTCATTTGGTTTTGGATGCGATGCAACAGTTCCGTCCCAAAATCCTCCCCACAACATCTTTGATGGACTTCTTTGGGCTAGCATTAACCTCCGTTGCTCATCGAACAGAAGACATGTAAACGCCCGATGACGTATTCCCTCCCCGGTATGGGCCTCTAATCGATCTACAATCTCTTGTTCTATATCATTCGAATCGACAGCCACAACATTTTGTTTCGTTCCTTGAACTTCATTCTCTTCTCGATTCATATATGCATTAAAGACTACCCACTTGATACATTCTTCGAAATCTAAGGGAATTTATCTTTCCCTCCCATGTCTAACATGAAAACCTTATGAAGTCCCCTCTCTTCTCATTAATACAATGGCCGACGCTTTTCTAGCTTTGGAGACCGGAGATGTGCTAAAAGCACGTTCTAGGTCTCCTGGATTGGCACGAGGGGAACTTGTTTTTACTACTTCTTGCGCAGGATATGAAGAAAGCTTAACCGACCCTTCTTATGAAGAACAAATTCTCACCTTTTCGTATCCTTTAATTGGAAATTATGGGGTAAATCCCAATAGGTTTGAATCCAGTCGAATTCACCCCCGTGCCATAATAGCACGACAGCTCACAGATTCTATCTCTGAGTGGTTGTCTAAAGAATCCATCCCCGCTATCGATACACTCGACACCCGAGAACTTGTCCTAGCTATCAGGGACCATGGTGCAATGAAATGTGGAATTTCTTCTGGTAAAAATGCCACACCCGAGTCAGCAATTGAAGAACTAGAACATTGCCCTTCTATGGATGACCACTCCGATATTGGTTCTTACGTCAGTGTAAAAAAAACAGTTACACATCCCGGTAATGGACCTCATATATGCCTAATCGATTGTGGTGTTAAGAAATCCATTATCGATTCATTTTTAAAACGCAATGTGCACCTCACGATTCTACCCTATGACACAACGATAAAGACTGTGAAAGATGCCAATCCAGATCTTCTTTTCATTTCAAATGGTCCTGGAAATCCTGAACACTTTACAGCTGCAATTTCACTCGTAAATGAGCTATCTGGAAAAATTCCTATTGCTGGAATCTGCCTTGGCCAACAGATAATTGCATTAGCCCTTGGGGGAAAAACCGAAAAAATGAGGTTTGGCCATCGTGGCGTTAATCAACCCGTTTTAGATCTTCCAACCGAAAAAGTGGTAATGACTACCCAAAACCATGGGTATTCAGTTTCTGATCCTGGAGAACTCATAGTTTCCCAACTCAATGTCAATGATGACACTATCGAGGGACTTGAAAATTCAAATCTGTCTATTCTAACACGACAATATCATCCCGAAGCCCACCCTGGGCCTCATGACACTCTAAACTTTTTCGACGATGTCCTTTCTATGATCTAACCCGGGCAAGTTACTAAGGCTCCCATTCCCATTCACTCGTATCGGTGCCTTTATGCAACTTGCTTTCTGATATTTATTATATGCTTCGGAGGCATTTCCTTCAATTTGTCACTGGATCTCTTGCTCTCATTTCTACCTCTTCGGTTGCAATGGCTGCAGAAGATTCCTCCCCTCTTCCTCAAACACACATAGTCGCCATGACCGATGATATGATTTATGACCCCCAAGTAATCACTATTTCACCGGGCGATACTGTACGATGGTTGAATATAGGCAAAATGGGACATTCGGTAACTGCCTATGAAAATGAGCTGCCCGAAGAGGCATCTTATTGGGCATCTGGGGAACTCACATCCGAAAATGAAGCAAGAAATAAGTACCCTCTTGGAGATATTGCTGCTGGAGAATCTTATTCCCACACTTTTGAACTAGAAGGAGAGTATGGTTATTTTTGCATTCCCCACGAGACCATACAAATGGTCGGGAAAGTCATTGTCCAAGAAGGCGGGGCATCTCTTGCAACTAGTAGTTCTTCAAACGGCGAAACCTCCGATAAATTTGGCAGCAATCTCCCTGGTGGATCTGTAGGTGGAGCTTTCGCAGCAGTTGGAATTTTACTAACTGGGATATCTGTTCTACTAGTCTTTGCAAGCGATTTATATTCATTTATAATGGGCGATCCTGAAACTGGACCAAAGAGTGCTAGAATCGCTGTCTTCTTCGCAGGGTCTGTAGGACTTCTGCTATTACTTTTTATGATAGGAACGTTGATTTTATCTTGAATTTTTCTCTTTAAGAAAGTCCCCATTGAACTTGTTTTTTCTTCCTATCTCCTATTGCTTCTACACAATTATCCTCCCCTTCTGATTTAATCGCTTCTATGGCCGCCTCGGCACTAGGGCATGTTGAAAAATACGTAATCCTTTCTTCCACTGCAATTTCTAATATTTTACGATCCCTAGAAATTATTATATCGATGTCCCCGTTACCAATAGCTTCTCTCATATCTTTCTCATCCTCAAAATATTTTATTTGGAAAAATTCTTCGAAACTTTCAATTAACTTTTTCCCATGATCACTTTCTGGATCTGGAAACTCTGCACTATCTAGATCCACTATCGCATTACCGGATATGGGGATTGGTTTTCCTATTGCCATTTGTGCTTTTGCATATGATCTTCCAAACGAATCTGATGTGCTCATTATCTCTCCTGTGGATTTCATTTCAGGCCCAAGACATGGGTCTACCCCCGGCAAACGGCTAAACGGTAAAACAACTTCTTTCACACTCACTTGTTCTGGAATCTGTTCTCTCATCCCTACTTCTTTCAAAGTTTTACCTGACATAACTTTGGCGGCTATTTTTGCAATCGGAACGCCCGTGGCTTTTGATACGAATGGAACAGTTCTCGATGCACGTGGGTTGGCTTCTAACACATATATCTCTCCATTTTTTATAGCTAGTTGTATATTCAACAACCCCACTATATCCAATGCTTGGGCAATCTGTTCCGTTATTTTTCTCACCTTTCTGAGAGTTTCATTATCTAGATTCACTGGTGGTATCATACAAGCAGAATCCCCCGAATGAACTCCTGCAGATTCAACATGCTCCATTATGCCTCCAATAAGTATCTCTGTTCCATCTGATACGGCGTCCACATCCAATTCAATAGCGTTTGAAAGAAATTGATCAATTAATACGGCGTTATCTGGACTTACTCTAACCGCTTCTTTTAGATATTTTTTCAAATCTGTATCATTTTCTACTATTTGCATAGCCCTTCCTCCTAGCACATATGAGGGGCGCATCAACACCGGATATCCAATTGTATTAGCAAGTAATAGGGCCTCTTCTTCATCAGCCGCCTTTCCGCCCACTGGTTGAAGTATCTCTAAATTTTCCATAAGATTGTTAAACCTGTCTCTGTCTTCTGCCAAATCTATAGACTCAACTGAAGTTCCCATTATCTTACAATCTATTTTTCTTCTCTCAATTTCTCTTTGAAGCGGCCCTGCAATATTCACTGAGGTTTGTCCTCCAAATTGAAGCATTACCCCTCTAGAACCTGTGGCCTCAATTACATCAGCAACTTCTTCTGCAGTGATTGGTTCAAAAAATAACCCATCCGAAGTATCATAATCCGTGGACACAGTCTCCGGATTATTATTAATTACATGCGTTTCTATTCCTTCCTCTCGCAAAGCTTGAATTGCATGGACGGCACAATAATCAAACTCCACCCCCTGTCCTATCCGAATTGGACCTCCTCCTACCACTACTATGCTTTCTACCTCTTGATTTACTCGAAGTTCTCCCGCAGCAGCATCCCCCTCGTACGGCCCGCTGAACCATCTTGGTTTTCTAGAAGAATAGTAATAAGGTGTAGCCGCCTTAAATTCTCCCGCACATGTGTCAACTTGCTTATATGTCCTCCCCGGAACAATTTTTTCTATCGAATCTATATCCCACCTCTTCCCTTTTCCTTTGTTCCACTCCGATTCTACTGGCAACCATGAACTCTGAACATCTGAATACTCCCCAATCGCTATAGCTTGAATTTCATGATTTGTAAATCCCATCGTTGCTGTTTCTACAATCGAATCTTCCATTTCTAATCTTGCAGAGTTACTAATTCGAGCGTATCTCTCTACGTACCACCTATGTATGCCTGTTACCTCTGAAACTTTATCTATGGAGTGTCCTCTATAAAGTGCTTCAAGCATAGCATATACTCGATCTGGAGTTGCTTTTTCTAAATACTCTTTTATTAGTTCTTCATCATCGACAGTATCCCACTCCACCGCAGGCTTGTATTCACTGGATCTTAGGGCCTTCATTAAAGATTCTTCGAACGTTCTCCCAATTGCCATGGTCTCCCCCGTCGATTTCATGGCAGTCGTCAATTCAAAATCTACTTCTGGGAATTTATTCTTGGGCCAACGTGGT
This sequence comes from uncultured euryarchaeote, assembly GCA_963933005.1. Classification (GTDB taxonomy): domain Archaea; phylum Halobacteriota; class Halobacteria; order Halobacteriales; family Hikarchaeaceae; genus Hikarchaeum. The sequence continues at coordinate 1,329 of CAWVSQ010000016.1, read as the reverse complement.
ATTTTAGTAACAACGTAATCTATAGCCGGTTCGAACGCGGCACTAGTTTCTCCTGTAATTTCATTTTTAATTTCATGCAAACATTTTCCCAATGCCACCTTTGCAGTAACTCTTGCTATCGGATATCCCGTAGCCTTAGAAGCTAAAGCGGACGATCTTGATACTCTTGGATTTACTTCTACAATACGATATTCTCCCATTTCTGTTCGATTATCTCTCCAAGCAAATTGAATATTACAACCCCCTTGTACTCCCAACTCTCTAATAATTTTCAGGGCGGAATTTCGCATCTCTTGATGCGCCACATCTGGTATGACTTGGGACGGAGTTACTACAATAGATTCTCCAGTGTGTATCCCCATTGGATCTATGTTTTCCATGTTACAAATAATAATACACGAATCAGATGCATCACGCATAACCTCATACTCCATCTCAATCCATCCCACCAATGACTCTGTAATCTGAACCTCTGAGTTCCGTGATAATTGCAACCCTTTATGTACCCATTCCATAAGAGTATCCATATCTTCAATAATTCCCGAACCACTTCCTCCCAATGTATACGCAGTCCTCAAAATAACTGGAAGTCCTCCTACTTCTTCAACTGCATTTTCCACTTCTTCTAAAGATCTAATCTTTTCTGATTTCGGGACCGGCTGACCTATTTTTTCCATTCGTGCACCAAATAAATCCCTATCCTCTGTTGCATAGATGGTATCTAGTGGGGTGCCCATGATCTCAACCCCATATTTCTCTAACACTCCCATCTCTGCCAATTCCGCTGTTACATTTAATCCTGTCTGTCCTCCCAAACCTGCGATTACCCCGTCAGGACTCTCTTTCTTAATAATCTCCTCGATAATTTCAGCCGTAATAGGTTCAATATAGACTTTATCTGCCATCTCTGGGTCTGTCATAATTGTTGCCGGATTCGAGTTAACTAAGACGACTCTTATTCCCTCTTCTGCTAAAGCACGACAAGCTTGAGCACCGGAATAATCAAACTCTGCAGCTTGTCCTATTTGGATAGGGCCACTACCTATCAAAAGAACAGTTTTTCCTTTTTTCATCTTCCCTGTCCGATTTGGTCCAGGCTACTTAATAAGGTCGACGATATTGAGGAGAGATTTTTATATCCCCTAAACGTACTCTCCTACGTAATCTTCAGGATTCAAATCCCTCTCCATGCGGTATTCTTTAACAAACTCTGTAATATCAAAAAGTGACATTTTCTCTTCGAAATCGCCCATGGCATTTTCGTCATCTGAATGACTCATGGCATGTTCCATTATCTCTATCACTAATTCTACTATTATCTCATGCAAT
>CAWVSQ010000015.1:0-9523 GCA_963933005.1 uncultured euryarchaeote | reverse complement strand
ACTTAGGGAAGGGAAGGGATATATCTATTAAAGGCTTTCAAATTTGATAATGAGGATAGTGATTTCGATTGGTGGGAGTGTTCTTGTACCGGGATTATCCAAAGATAGGATTGAAGAATACGCAGATGTGGTGGACCAAATTATAGCAAAAGGGAATTCAGTGGGAATAGTTGTAGGAGGGGGGAAAATTGCAAGAGATTATATTGAAATTGCAAGGGAGTTTGGTTCTAATGAGAGTGAATTGGACCAAATGGGCATAGCGATTACGAGAGTTAATGCCCAATTGTTAATGTTGGGAATAGATCACAAATTTGGGCAGCTTCCTCCTCAAGATTATGAATCTGCCAAACAGATACTTCATCAAGAAGGGATGGTGGTGATGGGAGGAGTGGCTCCTGGACAGACCACAGATGCAGTTGGTGCGGCATTGGCTGAATATACTGATGCAGATTTACTGATATATGCAACTAGTGTGGATGGTGTGTACGATTCAGATCCGAAATTGAATCCAAAAGCAACTAGATTCGATGAGTTGGCCCCAGGAGAATTGGTAGAGATAATTTCTAGTATGGAGATGGTAGCAGGGAATCCGGCTCCAGTCGATTTACTGGCTTCAAAATTGATTGAGCGGTCGGGTATCAAAACTATTGTAATTGATGGTTCAGATCCTAAGAATGTAGTAAACGCTGCGCTTCGTGGTGAGTATAATGGTACTGTCATTAATTCGGATGCGAAATGATGTTGATATTCGATGATAGATAAAGAAGCTGATCGAAGGTTCTGGGCAGAAAAGGTCGCAGATGAGATAGAATCTAGAGAACCAACAGAGCCCATAGTAATAAAAGGAGCAGTGTCACCCTCAGGTTCCCCTCACTTGGGGCATTTAAACGAGATAATGAGAGGATATTATGTGGCAGAAATGTTACGGGATCGGGGATATAAAGTACAGCAGATATTTACATCGGATGACAAAGACGCCCTGAGAAAACTTCCTAATGTCTTAACTGATGAAAACTGGAATTTGGTTGGTTTAGGAGATATAGATGCAAAATCTCTAGGAGAGAATTTAGGCGTCCCTTATTCAGAAATTCCGAATCCATTTAATAGCGAATATGAATCATACGGAGATCATTTTACAGCGTTGCTAAGAGAAAGTACAGAAATGGCAGGAGTCCCCGTAGAATTTATTTCGACGACAGAGATGTACAGTGAAGGCATATTTGAAGAGGTGATTCGCGAAGCTTTGAATGATTTAACACTTGCTCGCGAGATTCTTAGCAAATATCAAAAAAATGTTTCGGGGGACTACGTCCCATTCATACCACAATGTGAGAGGTGTCATAAATTAACAACGGGTGTGAAGAAGGTGGATATGGAATTGGAATTAGTAGAATACGAATGCGAAGGTTTTGCGGATGCAGAAGGTGCCCGGGTGAGTGGTTGTGGGCACAAAGGAGTTGCAACATTTAGAGAAGGAAAGTTATCCTGGAGATTTGAATGGCCTGCTGATTGGAAGATATTAAAAGTTGATTTTGAGCCATTTGGAAAGGACCATGCAGAGGGGTCATGGCCTAGTGGTCAAGAAATCGCTCGGAAAATATTTGGAATAGAGCCACCAGTCCCGATGGTATATGAGTGGTTTACGTTGGGTGGAAAGGCACTTTCTTCTTCTAAAGGAAATATTGTCACAGTGAAAGATATGTTTGAGTTAGTAGAACCAGAAATAGTACGTTATTTCTTTGCTAAAAACCCAAATAAACAAAGGGATTTGGATCTTGAAAAGATAGATGTATTGGTTGATGAATTTGATGGTTTTGAACAAGCGCACTATAATGAAAATGTTCAGAAAACCATCCAAGTTGTTCCCCCAGATGTTTACCCCATAATAATACGAGAAGCAGCAAATAAATGGATGGGAAAAGAAGACCTTGAAGAATTTAGATTGCGGCGGAGGATACCATATAGAATTGCTACAGTATTAGGAATGACCAACGATGTTGACTTACAAATTGAGATGGCAACACGTCAAAATTTGATTGATTCAGAGATGCCCGAATGGGCCACGTCTTTAGCAATTGGACGTGTGGAAAAGGGGAGAATATGGGCTAAGAATCATCAAAATGAATATAATTATCAAATTCTAGGGGATGTTCCAGATATAGTGATGAATGGAGAAATGGAACGGGCTTTGGAAGAATTGGCTTGTTTTGTGGAGGAGGGGCATGATGGAACTGAAATGCAAGAAAAAATTTATGAAATTGCTAAAAGTAATGGGATTGAATTAGGTCAATTTTTCAAAGTGAATTACAAACTACTATTTTCTCAGGATCGGGGGCCAAGGTTAGGACCTTTACTAGCAGCTCTTGATCAAGAATTTGTAGTGAGGCGGTTGCGGAGAGAGGAATAGTCAGTTATGGAAGATTCTAGTTGGGCTATTTTATGGGGAATTTTAATTTATTCTGTTTTGATAAAATGGTTGGAACAAAGAGGAAATATTCCAAAATACATTAGATCTCAAGGGCCGATACATACCATCCATACAGAGAGGGGGAGAAGATTATTGGAAAAATTGGCATCTGCAAAGAATTGGTGGAGGGTATGGGGAAATATAGGGGTAGTTGTTGCAAGTTTAGTGATGGTGGCTACATTTTTGTTATTGATATCTTCTGCGTTTATGGTGATACAAAATCCAACTCCTACTGCACTGAATCAACCTAGGAATGTACTAATAATTCCAGGTGTTAATGAATTTCTTCCGTGGAAAGTTGCTCTAGAAATATTTTTAGGATTGATAATAGGGTTAGTTGTTCACGAGGGCGGGCATGGAATCATGTGTAGGGTAGAGAATATCAAAGTGAAAACAATGGGACTGGCTTTGTTTACAATTATTCCAATAGGGGCATTTGTAGAGCCTGATGAAAATAGTCGAAAAAAAGCAAGTCGAGTTGGGCAGATGCGAATGTTTTCTGGCGGGGTTGCAAATAATTTTTTCGTTGCACTAATCTGTTTTTTGCTGTTATTTGGGCTAGTTTCAGGAGGGATGGGAATAGAGCAGGGGGTGGCAGTTGGGGGGGTACTTCCAGGTTCTCCTGCAGAACAAGCTGGTATTGTGGAAGGGGATCTAATCGTTGGGACTGAAAAAGGAATTGCGACAGAAAATTGGGAAATTAAGAGAGAAGATTTGGATGAAAGTTGGATGGCAACTATGGACCGCAAGGTTGGTATAATTGGTGTGAGTGAAAATGGACCATATAAACATAAGGAGACAGTGATAGGATATGGGAATAAGTTGGTGATTGAAGGTATAGAAATACAAACAATAGAAAGGTTAAGGGAATTGGTTGGGACAAAAGATGTTGTATCAATTCAGATAGGTGGAGAAGAGGTACAACAAATCCCTATGGGTGCGTTGGTAAATCTTGTGGCAGGGGGACCGTGGATGGAAGAGGATGAAACTCAATGGCCACCAATCGGTCATATAGTGGTGACGGGTATCAATGGGGTTCGGGTGGTAGATGGGGATAGTCTTACACATTTTTTAAAAGAAAGCACACCAGATATGATTGTGGAGATAGATTATTATGAATTTCTAGAAAGTGAAAACAGGTGGGGAAAATCAAGACAAAAAGTTCAATTGGGGAAACACCCGAATGCACAAATAGGGTCTGGTTTTTTAGGAGTAGTTTCTTCAGAAGGAATTAGTGGGATCGAATTCGATGATGTGGGGATAATAGAATATCCAGCAGAAACTTACTTGCAAATTTTAGGGGCAGAGAATGAAAGGGTGGTAGATGGTGAAACAATTTCTTTTGGTTCAAGGGTAATACTTGCTTTGCAATTGCCAGTGGTTAGTGTCGTCAGTGCTAATTTGTCGTTTAATTTTGCTGGATTTACGGCAGATAATACTAACTTCTATTCGGTGAAGAATTCGTTGAAAGAAATAGATTGGGTCGTGTTTAAATTGGCAAATATTCTTTTTTGGACGGGTTGGATAAATTTCAATTTGGGCCTATTTAATTGTATACCCACAGTTCCATTGGATGGTGGACATATTCTACGGAAGTATGTAGAAATAGTGATCTCTAGACTTTCGGTGAGGGGGCGGCCGCGAATAGTTAATCTGGTGTGTGGAGGAGTTAGTGCTATAATGGTTATGTGCCTTGTAGTTGCTATTTTGGGTCCAACTTTGTTTTCAGGATGAAGATTGGAAGATTAAATTAAAGGGAAGAATAGTTTTTGTCTGTTGCCGGGAGAGGAATAGGCAAAGTAATGAGATTTAGTGTTGGGTTATTGAATGAGTATGCTCCAAACGAATTGTCCGAGATAGCAAAAACGGTTGATGATAACAGGAAATATAAAAATCTCTTTATTGCAGATGAACGATTGTACAAAAACACATATGCTCAATTGGCTATTGTTGCCGATGCCACTAGGAGAGTTAGGATTGGGACGGGAGTAACAAATCCATATACTAGACATCCAACATTAACAGCTTCCGCCATTTCCACTATATCAGAAATATCAGGAGGGAGAGCTATATTAGGATTGGGTGCTGGATCCCCCATGGTGCTTAATCCACTTGGGATTTCACAAACTCAACCCATTGAAACTGTGTGTGCTGCGACTGATGCCATCAGGGAGTTAATAGAAGGGAAAAGTGTTACAATGAAATCGGATGTGTTTTCAATGGAAAATGCCAGACTAAATTTTGTTTCAGGGGATAGAATTCCAATTTACATTGCAGGAAGAGGCCCAAGAATTTTATCTCTAGCTGGGAGAATGGGAGATGGTGTGATTGCTGGTGCAGGTTTGGCTTCGGTTGCGGGAATGGAATACGCGAGGGAACATATTCAAAAAGGAACGGGGGATTCGAACAGGGATTTCGATGATTTGGACATTATATGTTGGGCGTTTTTATCAATTGCTGATGAAAGGGATACGGCTTTAGATTCTGTTGTGGACATAATCGCCAGGATAGTGAAGGCAGTTCCATTGAAAACTTTAGAAGCGATTGGGATTCCGAAAAAGGATGCAGAAAGGGTGAAACGAATAAATGATATTAATTTGTTGAAATTAAAAGAAATTAGAAAAATTTTAACTGATGAAATAGTTGAACAATTTGCGATTGTGGGGACTTCTGAGGAGTGTCTCACCCATATGGAGAAATTAATGGAGTCGGGGGTAAAACATATAGCAGGGCTTCCTTTTGAGAATCGAGGTTATGGAACCCAAGAGATAATAGAAAAATTTTCAGAAGAGGTTATACAAAATTTATAATGACAACATATGTAACTAGATTGGAATGTGTATTCTGTGGGGAAGAGTATGAAAATCGGCCTATGTTTGAAGGCTGCCCTAGTTGTAAAACTAAAAAATTTGTTTCGAATGTGGCCCCAGTATATGATTACGACGTGCTTGCAAAAAGAATTTCTAGAAAAACGTTTGAAAATTTTAATGATATGTGGGCATATGCAGATCTTCTTCCAGTTGATATCAAATATGCAGTTACATTGGGGGAAGGGGGAACGCCCCTGATAGAGTGCCCCACATTTGGAAGTGAAGAGAGTATAAAATTATATATTAAAGACGAAAGTCAAAATCCAACGTGGTCGTTTAAAGATCGTCTTTGTTCCGTTGCTGTGTCAAAAGCGGTGGAGATCGGTGCAAAAAAAATAACAATTGCTTCAACGGGTAATCATGGTGCATCTACTGCTGCTTATGCGGGGAGAGCTGGATTGGGGAGTGTAGTATTTACGTTGGAATCAGTTCCAGAAACAATGAAAATTCAAATAGGAGCATATGGAGCAAAAATTTTGGCTACGAAAGAGCCAAAAGATCGTTGGATATTGATGAAAGAATGCATTGATAAATTTCAATGGTATCCGACTGGGAATTATATGGACCCCCCCGTTGGAAGTAATTTTTATGGGATTGAAGGATACAAAACAATTGCATATGAAATTTGTGCCCAATTGGGATGGAATGTTCCGGAATGGGTGGTTCAGCCCACAGCCTATGGGGATGGGTTAAGTGGAATTTGGAGAGGATTCAAAGACTTGTATGAATTGGAATTAATAGACAAACTCCCGAGGATGGTTGCAGTAGAGCCGTTTGGTTCTTTGAAGAAAACACTAGATACGGGAGATCATATAATTAAATCTGTAGAGATGGAACCTACGATAGCATTTTCTATTGGGACTAGTATTAGCACATACCAAGGTCTAGCTACTTTAAGAGAATCGAATGGTTTGGCCGTTTTATCAGAGGATGAAGAGATTAGAAAATTGCAACAAACGGTGGGGGAAAAAGTTGGAATTTATGCGGAAGCTGCAGCAATTGCTTCGGTCTTGGGAGTTGAACGTCTGAAAGAAGAAGGAGAAATTAAAGAGGGGGAAACGGTTGTTTCTATATCAACTTCGAGTGGATTGAAAGATGCCAAGATGACAGGGGAAAGAATGGGAAATGTCCCTGTAGTAGATTCGAAAATAGAATCTATTTTAAAGTATATATGAAATAAATAGAAAATATAAAGCTTAGATTACAAAGAGGTCTGGTTGGCAATGAGAAAATCGTTTGACCCCGTTTGGAGTTATGTGAACTTCATCTTCGACTTGAATTCCAGCCGTGCCTAATTCATAATAAGGAGGTTCTATACACAAAACCATTCCAGACTTTAAAGTGCCAGTACCAGGAGAAATTGTTGGGTGATCATATACATCGATTCCGATCCCGTGGCCAACATGGTTACGGTCGAATGTTGGAAACAAGTCAGACCCATGTTCATTAACGTAGTCGATCACGCCATTGAAAATTACATCAGTGGAAACTCCATCGCAGAGTAGATCGATTCCATGGTCCATTGATCCATTAAGAACTTCATATTTTCTCTGGAGAATGGGCTCGGGTTCTCCGAATGAAAAGGTTCTCGCTATGTCAGAAGAATAGTTGGAGTAAGTGCATCCTACATCGAATCGGATTAAGTCTCCATATTGGAGTGTACGGGTCCCAGGAACAGCGTGTGGATATGCCCCATGAGAACCAAACCCAATAGCAGTGAAAAGAGGATATGCCCCTTGAGAAATGAGTTCGGACTCATAAATTCTTGCTAGATCTTGTTCAGCCATACCGAGTTCAACCGTTTTAATTGCGTTTTCAATAGCATTTTGGTTTATTTCTACTGCTTGTTTTAAGCGTTTGACCTCATCTTTATTTTTTATTTGTCGTAGGTCAGAGAGTAGGTCATCTGCAGCTTCGATTTTTGGGGCTATGCTTTTTCGAATCTCGTCGAACTCAGTGAATGAAAATCCACTTGTTTCTATGGCGATTGTACTAGAAGTGAGTGGAAGAGAATTAATTGCAGAGAGGAGAGCAGAGATTGGACTTTCAAAATTATTTTCATTTTTAATAGTTTGTACGGTGCGGTCAGAAGGAGAAATATCGGTTCCTTCATAGAGGAAAAAATTGCCATAAGTGTATACGGAATTATAAGGTATGTTGGCATCAACAATTATGCTAGCATCAACGGCAGGTAAAACTATAATGGGATTAGATAGATCGGTTTGCCAGATTGCAAATGCTTTCTGTCCGAGTAAACGTTGGGTGAGACTTTCTAGGCCTGAAAGGTAGAAAACATTTTGAGGGGAAGAGGCGACGATTATATCCAGGCCGTTTTCTAGTAGAGCTTCTCGTATTCGGGTGCTAGAGATCATAAGGGCAACTTAGTCGTTGAAGCACATGAAATGTGTAGTTGGAAGAAATAAATCATGATAGATACAGATCAGAAGATATTTTAGTAGTTGCAGTGCCTCGTATGATGATGGACTGGGATGATAGAGGAGGGTTGGTAATAATAGCAGGTGTTGTTTTGTTTATTTTGGTCATAGCGACAAGTTTTGCATTTGCCCCGGTAATGGGGATAGATTCGGGGCAGGAAAAGATGACCTTAGTGGGGTCCCAAGGGGGAGGCCCGGGGTGGCATGAATATGGTAGTATATATCTACTGGAAGGTGGGGAACAAATATGGCGTGAGGCAAGTGCTAGTAGCTATTTTGATGTAACAGTATTGGAAAATGGAAATGTGTTAGTAGGATTTATGAATAGTGGATATTCTAATTGTGAATTGAGTTCGGGGGAGTGCGTTCGGACTGGGTTTAGAATCATAAAGGGGGGAGAAGATCCCAAAGTAGTTGAAGAGTATAGCTTTGAAGTGAGAACTGGAAAGGATAGTGAAGTTCACGCAGTCAGCATGCTTCCTTCGGGGGAATTTTTGATATCAGATATGGATCTGGAGCGCATATTTACAGTGAAGGGGGGAGAAGTTACCTGGAGTTGGGAAGCCAGAACTCTTTACGATGAGCCAAAAGATCCTACAAAACGTGATTGGCTCCACATAAATGATGTGGATGTAATAGGAGAGGACAGATATCTAGTTTCAGTGCGAAATGCTAATCAAATTTTGATAATTGATAGAAATGAAGGAGTGGTTGAAATTATAAATAAGGATTATGATGATAGTGATGATGCTAGTTGCAAGAGGATGGGCGCACTAGAAGATACAGATGGGGATGGGAACATACGATGTGGAGATCCAAGTATACTTAATCACCAGCATAATCCTCAGTGGTTAGGTGAAGGAAAAATATTGGTTGCAGATAGTGACAATGATAGGATTGTGGAGTTGCACAGGGGTGAGAATGGGAAATGGGAACCTGTGTGGGCACTTTATGAAGCAGGAGGAATTGAGCTGAATTGGCCTAGAGATGCGGACAAACTACCTAGTGGGAATATATTGATTACAGATACATTGAACAAGAGGATCATAGAAGTAGATCCGCAAGGAAAAATTGTTTGGGGAGTTTGGACCCAATTCATACCATATGAAGCGGATCGTTTGCCATATGGAGAGATAAATGGAATAGATGATATGGGAGAATCTAATCAGATTGAATGGGACGGGGTTGGGTTGAAAGATAATGTAAAAAATTCGGAGGAAATTGGAGAGATAGGATCAAGAGAGTCGGGAGTCCCTATAATTTCAGATTTATTGTTTATAACGAGAGTTTTGTTACCTGAAATTCCATATTGGTTTAAAGAGTTACAATTAATTGCTACAATCATATCAGTAACCATGGTGGGTGCTGGGTGGAAAATGCGGAGACGGTCGGGGTGAGAAGAAATATTTTTATTTTTGAGTACGTGCTTGAGAGATTGATTTTGCGATCATACCTGCTTGTGCACCTGCAACAAAACCAGCATCAATATTAACAGTAGTAAGGACTGCACAAGATTGCAGCATACTAGTTAAAGCCGCCTCTCCAGAACCTCCAAGGCCATAACCTGTTGAGACAGGTAATCCGATAACTGGAGTGGCAACAAGTCCGGCGACTAGAGATGGCAAGGTTCCTTCTCGCCCTGCTGCAACGATTGCCACATCTGCAGACCTAATGACTTCGATTTGATCGAGTAATCTATGGAGACCTGCAACGCCAACGTCTCTTATTTGAACTACACTTGCACCCATTTC